>JBHLRV010000156.1:0-1734 GCA_048882205.1 Candidatus Thorarchaeota archaeon
TGGTCCTGGATTTCAAAGAAGTGAAGAGACAGACTGTCAATGTTTGCTCCCAGCTAGACCATAAGGTCCTGCTCCCTGGCAAATCAGATACGGTCGCTGTCGAAGAAGCGGGGATTTCCTACGAGGTGATAGTCAGTGGGAAGCGATACGTTTTCCCAGGAGAGGACTGCGTTATCATACCCTATTCGGCAACCACTGCTGAGCTCATTGCGGAATATATCTCTTCAGAGCTTCGGCTATCATCTGACCACAGAATCAAAGTGTGCGTCAGCGAGAATGCTGGTTCCACAGGTTGCTACGACACAGGTGTTTCGTGAAATCTACTCTGCTTGTGAGTGTTCTCTCCTCTTCGGCAACCGAACTAGGAATTTGGCCCCTAGTGATGAATCTGATGGGACTCGGTCTCCTACTTCAATGCTGCCACCGTATTCTCGGACAATCTGAGAAGCCTGATGTATTCCCACGCCGCCAAACCGACGATTTGGATCGAATAGCGTCTTCTTCACCGAATCACTGATGCCCGGTCCATCATCGGCAATAGCAATCTCATACCCATCGGCTACTTCTTCAAGCTTCACCCAAACATGGCATCCCGGTTTGGCACTATGTGTCACCGTATTATCCAGCAGGTTCATCATAAGCACCGACAAGAACCTGTCAGCATCTATCGCCGCATTCATAGTGGGACAATCCAGGTCAACGACTATGTCCTCGTGCCGCTCAGTAAAGGACTGAACGGACTCCTTGAGAGCAAGGCAGAGATACGTCTTCGTGAGGGGCACCTCCAACAACTCCTTGTTCGTTCGTATGCAAAGAAGTGTATTCTTCCCAAATTGGGATTATTGTTATACTTGCGGTTGAGGCCATTTCACTTTGTAATATTCGAAAGGAACCACTGATTGCTGCATCTTCTCGGTCAAATGATGCTCATAGGAGCTCACTTGTACTCAGCACAAAGCTAAAAGCAGAGTCCCGCCGCTCGGGGTCAAGGCCTACAGCACAGTCAACAGCTTTGGCGACTATTGAATTGGCCAGTTCTATTGAGGCGAAACAGCTTGGTAGTAGACACACAGAACGAGAAACCACGTCATCGTATCCAATTGAATAAGGTCGGTGTGAAGGATCTCAAGACATTTCTGATAACGGAGCGAAGCGGGTTGAGGCACCACCTGATCCCAAGGGTCGAGTTCACAATCGATCTACCGGCCGATTTGAAAGGGGTCCATATGTCAAGACTAGTCGAGTCTATGACGGAGGTCATCAGCGAAGAGTTCAGCGTCTACAATTCGGTTGAAGAGCTTCAGATGAGAGTCCTTGATGCCCTCTCCGAGAAACATCATTACAGCCGTGGTGAGATAAAGTTCGACTTTGAGTTTGGATATGCTACCAAAACACCTGCATCGAAGCAGAGAACCTGGGAGGTATGTGACATCACTGCGTCTACCACCAAGTCGGAGGGAGAGCCTTTTTCCCATGATGTTGAAGTCAGTGTCATAGGCAACACAGTCTGCCCTCACTGCATGGCGAACAATCATGGTCTGACCCACATGCAGCGCGCCGTTGGGTCTCTCAAGGTTGCAGGAAGTACTGAGAACATCCCAACTTATGGCGACATGATAGAGGTAATTGAGAGATCCTTCTCAAGCCCAACCTACTCCCTGTTGAAACTTGAGGACGAATTGCATGTGACAAAGCAGATGCATGACAACCCATTGTTCGTCGAGGACGTGTGTC
>JBHLRV010000156.1:1744-4727 GCA_048882205.1 Candidatus Thorarchaeota archaeon
AAGTTCGAGGATAGAACTCTCGACATGTGTGCCGAGGCTCGTTCCCTTGAGAGTATACACAAGCATGATGTCATCGCTCAGGGGAAGGTAATCACAAATGGCGGATAGTGATACGGCTCACCTTCCTATTATTCGATTGGACCACCGAGAAATAGTCACACAATAGAATCGGAAAAGGTACTTTAAGGCATCTTATCACTCCACACTATTATTGACTCTAGATGTCTCGGGTACTTGGTCGGGGTGAAGACTTGTGAGGCCGAGTTGGCGTTGCAATAGGTCACTAGGATTGACTGCAATTGTCTTTCTTTTCGTCCTTGTGGCGATTCCCACTGTACCACTTACCAATGACCCTGAGAATGGTTCTTTCCAAGTGTCTTCCGATGGTTTGGATGACATTGAGTCAGACCCCTTCATAGAAGAGGTTCAGAGTCTTGCATCAGAACATGTTGAAGGTGTCATGAATCCAGCCGCAATTGAACAGATTGGGTATCTCTCATCTGGCAATCAAACTGCACACACAGACAAGGATTCCAATGTGGGTTATGACTTCGCAATAGACGAGGCACACAACTGGATGGGCAGCAGCGCAGAAGTTGACATTTGGAACCTGACAAAGGTATTCGCGGCGAATGGTACATTCGATAGCGGAATCTCTGGAATGAACGACAATCTTGCATTAAACGTGACCGCATACCCTTTTGGCTGGAATACTTCGGGATATTCTCCTAACGCCAAGACCATTCAGCGATCTGGATACATTAGTGAAGACAGAAAGTATGTAGTGCTCGAGAACGAAGGCGAGCAAATCGGCACAGGAGTGAATCTGCGTTTTCGACATGGTGCGGGCACAATCATTCAGTTCAATCAGAGCGTTGAGAACACGCCCTATACAGAGGACTTTGTGTTTGAGTTCGACTACCTATACTTGAGAGGACCCTTAGGATTACCTCCAAGTAGCAATATCTCGCTGGTCGCTAGAGCCGATGGCGTTACTGTGTGGAGCACTAATCTCCCTGACTTAGCCAGTAGAAACCAGTGGTACAGTAGTGGAAGGATAGACTTCAGTCAAGTGGGCATGAATGAATCGTTCGTCTTTCAAATTGCGCTGGAAATCCCAAATGATGTGACTCTATATGTTACTGACTATGATTTCATCAATTCTGTCTACTTGACAGTCCATATTGATGATGTTTTGTTCAATGGCGCTGCAAAGCCTGGTTTCGATGAAGTTGACCTTGAATTTGCCGCCGGAGCCGCCTCAACTCCGATAGTTGGTTCAGATGGCATGGGTGAAGCGGAGATTCTGAACGCGAGCTTCTGGAGGAGTCCGCCTCTTTCAACCTCGATAACTGCAAACACAACTGTGTCATTTGATTACAGGATTCGGCTTCAATCTCATCGATCTTCAAATTCCACTTGGGCTACAGATGTCGCTAGGGAGGGAACCTTCTACACAGCATCGTTGGGAGAGAGTGCGATTCAGTCGTTCTATGCTTATTTGGGATTTCTGGGCGACTATGAGGAACTAACTCAGACCTTCCGGTTTCCAACGGACTGGGAGAACTACACAATTCTTGATCCATTCTTGACTGATGTTACGAGCCTGTGTTCCCTGAACGCTGGACAAATCGTGATTCCAACGGATATCATGGATCGCCTCGGCTGGTGGAAAGTGACGAGCCAGTCACCCAACTATGTTGACAGCAGTGAAACCCTCAGATATGATTCAAGCTCATTGAAGTGGTCACAACAGAATGTCTATAGAAGCACCAACAAAACGATGATGTCACTGGTGATTGGGGGTGCCAGTCCAGTTTCTGAGCCACTTCTTGGGGTGAATGTCACATGGTTATTGCCCAATGGGACTACGTGGTTTTACGAATCATTGGATGGAGGGATCAATGGAGCCATCAATAGCAGTATACTGGAGTTTGGTTCTCTCAATGCCACCGCGGGTCTCTGGTCAGTCAGAGTTCACTGGACAAACGGTACTGAAGTCGCGTACGATCAGGCAACGTTTGAAGTGCACCACCGAGCGAATCTTGTTCCAGTTGAAGCCCTAATTGAGGCTGAATCGGGGGAAACGATATGGGGCTACTTGAGACATCGCGACGCAGAGAACGGTGAATACCTGTTGGGGCCTTCGTCCATGATCAGTGCAAACTGGTCGGGTTCAACTATACAATTCGTTTCGAATCCTGCACAGAAGTGGTGGGAAGCCAGCCTAGATACTTCTCCACTTAGTTCCGGTGATTCGATCGTTTTCGCGAATGCCAGCCGACAGTACTATGATGACGTTTCTTGTAGTTTCACAGTTAGACTGATCTTCACCGATAACGTTGTGACTTTGTATCAGAAGGCTGCAGAAGTAGGACTCGGCGAGCTATACCCAGCAGAGTTCAGGTTTGAGGATAGATATGGCTCTCCAATCGAAGAAGCCAACGTGACTGTTGCTTACACCGGTCCTGCAGGAGGACTAATCCAAGGCAATGTCACAAACATGGGATTTGGCGATTATGCTGCGGAGCTGACTACTCGATATTCCGGAACTTATACTGTTGCAATCTCTGCATCCACTGACCACCATCAGGTCGCCACGGACACTCTCTTACTCAATGTTGGTAGCCTCACTTCCAATCTTATAATGTTGAACGGTAGTGCGGCTATCATGGAATACGGCAATTCATTCCGCCTCGTTGTCAGATACACAAACTGGACGGGGGATGGACTTGCAGGAGCTGATGTGAGTGTTATCAGCTATACCCCTGGGACTGGTCTTGAAGTGACACCCAGTCAGTACGAAGGGGGTGGCAACTATTCGACTGTGCTGACGCCTCAAATGGCTGACACTTTCATTTTGCTGATTCGAGCAAATGTAACGAATTACGAAACGCAGTTGTCCAGTTTCACACTGCACGTTACGGAGATTGGGACGACCCTCGACACCATAAGCTTGGTTGAAGCATTGTATTATGGACGC
>JBHLRV010000157.1:0-4719 GCA_048882205.1 Candidatus Thorarchaeota archaeon
ATTCAGTTCAATGTTGCTCGAGAAGAAGGAAGTGTTGGCTTCTGTAGGCTAATGATTCCAAGAGTTGTGCTAAATGCAATCCCCGGACTCGATCTGCGTGAAATGTATCGAATCAAGGGCGACAGCTTCTGCTGCGGTGCCGGCGGAGGTGTCAAGGCTCAGTTTCCTGACTTTGCACTTGCAACTGCAAAGGAGAGACTGAAAGAAGCGGCATCAACTGGTGCAGAAGTCATCATGACCTCATGTCCTTTCTGTGTGACCAACTTCAACGATGGCATCAAAGCCCTCAAGGAGGAGGAAGCAGAGACTGGCGCCGACATGTCTGATCTTGGCTCTAAGCTGGAGGTAGTGGAGCTCCTAGAACTGCTGGATCGATTAATCGAGTGAGATTCCACAAAAGCCCTGCCTCTTGCAGGGCGCTTTCCTTTCTTTTTGGGTAGATATTGAAGCTCTACTTTTCTACGTTTCTTTCAAGAACACAGTTAGCACTATCATTGCCTCTACAATTAGGGCCAACGCAGTCACCGCCGGAATGAACGAACCGGTTATGTCAGTCAGATAGCCAACAATGATTGGTCCAATGAAGCCGCAGAATGCTCCTATTGAGAAGAAGACTCCGCTGGCAACTCCTGTGTTTTCTGCTCCTACGTCAGGGAGATCTATAAGGACCACAAGTAGCAGAGGCATAGAAGCTCCGCTTGTCACCCCGTACACAACCAGTGAGGCGAGGAGAGATGGTCCATAGGTCAGCCCCGCTAGTACCATACTAATCCCCTGAATAAACAGAGTAATGATAACAATCGGCTTTCTTGACCCTGCCTTGGCCAAGCTAGGAATGACTGCGCTCCCCACGAGACCCACCCAACCGGGCAAGGAAGAGAGTAATCCAGCATCGGTAGGACTCAGCCCCCTCATTTCTAGCAATGTTGGTAGCCAATTCGTGAATCCATAGAATACGAGAAACGACGAAGAGCCGATAATGGCGACTATCCAAACCTGTCTGTGGCCGAGCAGAGTTCCTGCCATCTCTCTCAGCGACAGAACACTCTCGTTATGGTCATCGCTCTTCCGCGGCTCCCTGGCAACCAAGATCCAAATGGCAGCAATGACAATTCCAATTGTCCCATAGAATGCGAACACATTGCGCCAAGTGCCAACCATAGGGAGTACGAGAGGATTCGTCACAGCTAGAGCAGTTGATGACCCGATGATTGCTCCGGTCATGTATATACCAGAGGCTAGACCTCGCTCTCTTCCTTCAAAGAACGATGCGACCACTTTGGCAAGTCCAGTGGAAATAGTCGGCCCGCCGAATCCGAAGAGGAACACTGTTAGGAATAGTGTTTCGAAATTGAATGCAAATGCACGAAAGACTGCAGACAGGGAGATGAATAGAAGTCCTGCGGTGATCATCCTCTTTTGACCGATTCGATCTATTGACACACCTATAGGAATAGCCAAGGGGATGTACATCAGAATGACGCTGCCCAGGATGAAACCCATCTGAGAGAATGTCAGAGAGAGATCAGCTGCGATGGGAGTGACCAGTGGAGGAATCGAAGTCAGGATTAGACCGAACGCAAAATAGACTAGCCAGGTCAGAATCAGGATTATCCACCTGTACCATCCTGCTGCGGCTGGTTCTTCGCTTTCCATGATATGTCATCATCTCTAGGAACATGGCCGGTTTCCGCATTCAGAAGACATGGGTATGATTCGGAGATGGATGCTGTGAAGAACGGAGTAAAAAGTGTGTCCTGTTCTCAAAACGCGGTCTGGAGGAGAACTCATCAAGGATAGACAAACAGCCTGAGAGCTCTGTCGGCAGTCAGAAGAACTCTACGGTCTCACGAAATATGGGACTCTTCCATCTCTCTGGGAACCCTTTTCAGTCAGGCATCAAAGGGTCCGCCGGGTTTCAACATGAAAGTCAGTTTTGGAGTTCATTTCGAGCCTCTATTCGGGTTTGGCTACCAGACTATCGAGAATGTCACGCTGAACGCTGAACGAGCCGGCTACGACTCTGTCTGGACCTGTGACCACTTCTTCAAGGACACCGCCTCCGTAGACATAAACAGCCTTGAAGCTTGGACATTGCTCACTGCCCTCGGAGCCAAGACATCGAAACTGAAACTTGGTGTTCTTGTGACGTGCAACTCATATCGTCCTCCTGCTCTCCTCGCGAAGATGGCCGCAACCCTAGATATGGTAGCGAACGGACGTCTCATCTTCGGCATAGGAGCGGGTTGGAAGAGGGTTGAATACGAGGCATATGGGTACCCTTTTCCTTCGCTGAGAGAACGAATGGACAGGCTAGAGGAAGCCCTTCAGGTCATCCTGAAGCTTTGGACAGAAGGACGTGCCAACTTCGAAGGAGAATACTATAGACTCAAGGATGCAGTCTTTGCGCCCAAACCTGTACAGAAACCCTACCCTCCGATCCTCATAGGGGGACATGGAGAGAAGCGCACTCTCAAGCTGGTAGCGCACTACGGAAACCTGAGCAACTTCTCGCCCTGGGCTTCTGAGAGGATTCCGCGACTCTTGAAGACACTAGAGGATCACTGTGAAACCGTTGGAAGAAGCTACGAATCCATCACTAAGACATTCCTTGGATACTGTTTCATCACTGATAATCAGGAAGAGATTAAGGAATTTAACAAGAGAAGAGCAAGGGAACAAGGCATCACTCTAGACCAGTACGAAGAGAAGCAGTCACACTTGCCCGGAGCATGGGCCGGAAGCATTGACGACATAAGACTGCAGTATGAACATCTCGTTGGCATGGGTTTCAGCCATTTTCCAGTCCTGTTCCCATATGGCAAAGAACTTGGCATGAGTAATGAGTTTGCACAGCAGGTTGTGCGCAAACTTCGGTGAACCTCGCCAGGCCGCACCTTCACTGGGTTGAGGGAGTCCTACGGACCATATATCGAGACCATGCCAACCATAGCCAGACGGCGGCAGATACAGCAGTTAGCACTTCTGGGATTGCGACTCCGAAAGTGAAGGAGGGGCTAATCATGATGAGTACCCACATCAGAAGTAGCAGAATCCCAACAGCCAAAGATGCTGCAGCAAAGACCCTACGGTCTAGAATTCTGATCCAGTAGATTCCAACGATACTCATGGCGAACGGAAAAGAGAGCAGGAAGCCGAGTGATGCAATGAAATGAATTGGACTAGAGCCCACTGGAAAGACTCCAATAAGGGCTAGTGATGCCATGGCAATGACAAAGGGCAACATCAACAGCCGTTTCGATGAGTCGTCAATGTTCCGGGCATATCCAATGAGGAAGATGAGCATTAGCAAGCCTGTGACTATAAGACCACCATTGAAGATGAGAGCGGTTGCGAATCCGTTCTCATACATTCCTAGGTGACTAAGGTCATGTAAGGCCCAGTCAAACCATGGGGACATGACAATCGAAATTACAATCGACACGAATGCAACTACGGGCGCAAGCATTCCAAGCTGGCTACGTCTGAGCAAGGTTCACGCACTCTCATTCAGCATACTAACGAACACGCCAAACAGTGGAAGACATCCCAGCCGCCTATTCACCGCCAGCAAGTACGGGCTCAAGATGTCCTTTCACTTCAAGGGTCAGTATCAACCAGACCCAGATGATTGCTGTAAACGCTGTCAAGAGCTCAGGTATCGCGACACCTGTCCACGGCATTGTTCCGGCGAAGGTTCCCGACCATAGGTAGACGGAAACGAAAGGCAGCAGAAGGGATATGACACTGAACCATCGCAGACGAGGAAACCGAAGCCATGAAAGGCCGACAAACCACATCGCAAAAGGGAAGCTCATGAAGAGCCCCTCGGAGACTATTCGGTGAGTGGGACTGAAATTCTCTGAGAAAATGCCAATCAGAGTGAGAAAGCCTGCGGCCACAAGAAAGGGCACCATAGCAATTCTGGTGGGAAGATCTTTGAGCTGCATCATGAAACCGATAGTGATTACTATCATCAGAATCCCCGTCGCGGCCAGGCCAATATTGAACACTATTGCTCTCACCAGCGGGTCTGGTCCAATGTCGGTCCTTGTGTAATGACCGAGATCGCTAAGCGCATTGGCCGACCAATCGAAGCTTGGTGACAATCCAATGGAGATGGCGATACCGGATAGGGCAATGAAGGGGGCCAAATATCCGACTAGGACTGCTTTGGGCACGCCCTTTATCGTTTCCAGTAGTGACATGGCCGTGGTGTGTGATTCGCGGTATATAGATACATATGATGGTTGGTTGGAGTGGCTTTGGGAGGGCTGGACAGACAAGATTCATTCTTAAAAAGTCAGGTAGAGAAACAGCAGGAGCGTGTATTATAGTGAAGGACTTTGGGAGATATGCTATCATTGCGTCTGTTGTAATGTTCACCCTAGCACTTGCGTCACTAGTAGCACCTGTTTCGGCAGTGAATCCTACCATAGAGGAAGAAACCTATGTTCAGCAGCTCTTGCCGGACACGAACAACCACACCTATGTCTACTATGACGGTGAGCACGTGAGATCTGACTCTCGGTCATTCCTTGACCTTGAAGATGGAGCAAACCTGTGGCGAACTCGGTACTATTCTGGTACTTGGGTAGGATCTGGTACATTCTATTGGGGGCCAGCTCAACGTCACATCGCTTGGCAACGTGGGAGTACGATCTCACAGGGCCAACTTGGCAGAAGCTTCTATCTTCCTGCCTTTTACGACTTTGACAG
>JBHLRV010000158.1:0-4709 GCA_048882205.1 Candidatus Thorarchaeota archaeon
CAAGTATAATCTTGATTCTCTCAGGAAACTTAAATCTAGGCCAGGCGACTCAATCCTCCACTCTTGCATAGCAGCATAGCCTGGAGAATATGATTCAATGCTCCCTTTCTACAAGAAGGTCGCCTATGGCATGGGACGCTTTGGTTCGTTCTTTCTTCTCACTCTGACTGGCCTGACTGCGTTCTGGCTCTATGGCACCGTATTTGAACTCAACTGGTTTTTGGATGGAATTGCAGTAGCTGCATCATACGTCGTTATTGGACTGACTCACTGATACATCGGCTACTACAGCGATCGTGTCGAAACGCGAGGGGGTCGGAGGAAGCCCTTCGTGATCATTGGGGCGCCAGGACTCGCTCTGACAGGATTCCTACTCTTCGTACCGAACTGGTTCATGAATACGGCGGATCCCTCACTAGAGCTAGTCGTATTCAGCTATTATCTATTCTTTATCTGCGCTTTCAGGTTCTTCTATGCCATCCTCCTGACGGCCTTTCAAGCGTGGTTGCCAGAGATTACAGATGAAGATGAGAGGCCTCTCGTGTCAAGCATGCAGAATACGGCCAACTGGGTCGCCAACGGCTTGGGCGTAGTTGTTAGCTTTGTGACATCCCTATTGTTCATTGAGGGACCTCCACCGGGGCTGAGTCAGGTCGGTTTCACAATTGTGATTGCATTTGCCCTCATCACAGTGCTGTTTTATCTTCCATCAATTGTCTTCATTCGAGAGATGCCCGGGATTGTTCCTCCTAGACGGAGCATGAGGGAGGAAACTGTCACCGTGCTACAGAACCAAGTCTATGTTCGGTGGATACTTGTCGTCGGATTCTTGTCCTTTAGCTTTGCCGCAATTACTGCTCAGGTAGTTGGTTTCGCACAAGAGATTCTACTGTTGAACTCACGGGAGACCCTTCTACCACCTGCATTAGGACTGTTGGCTTCAATCATCGTCTTCTTCTACTTGTGGGTCAAGGTGATTGGAAGGACTGGCAAGGGCCGTCTACTATTCTTCTCGTTAACGCTTCTTGCCATCTTGATGGCAATGACACCTGTCGCAGGTGCTCTGGTTGGGTTCGTATCGAACGTTGTTGTGGCATTTGCATACTTCATACCTCTCGCGGCATGCATGGCTGCCTACTACTTGATCAACTACGTGGTACCCGCTGACATTGCACATGTGGATGAACTGGTGACTGGCAAGAGTCGAGCCGGAGTCTATGAGGGCATCAAAGGAGTTCCACTGAACATGTTCCAGGCCGCCTCAGCAGTGCTATTGGGATGGTTCATGGACTACTCTGTGTTGACGACCGGAGGAACAGACTTCGGATACTTATGGTGGGGACCTGTCTTTGCACCGTTCTTGTTGGTTGCCGCCTTCATTCTGAGGTACACTGATATCGACCCAGACTTCGAGACCCTCAAGGCGCAAAGGCAGATCGAGGTGACCGCTCAAGAGCCTGGTACTGAAATGTAGAGGAGGAGCTTCCTTGTGAGCTCTTCCCCCTTCAATCTTCAAAGGTGGAAACAGACTTAACGAGCCTCGCACATAGTTATTCGGGCTAACCGGCCCGTGCGTGAGGCCTATGGGAGTCAAATCTAGAGTTGTCGTTCGTTTTGGTGAACCAAGAGACCTTGAGTGGTGCGTAGCCGAAGATCCACTTGCCAACGAGATGTTGATGCGCGAGAAGATCATGAAGGACGAGATATTCATTGCGGAGCTTGATGGTGAGCCAATCGGCTATTTGCGGCTGGAATTCCTTTGGGCCAGAGTCCCATACATTGGACTCGTGTTTATCATTGAGGCGTACCAGCATGAGGGAATAGCCAGAATGCTATTGGACCGTCTGGAATCTCATCTCAAGGAGAATGGGTATGACCTCCTGCTCAGTTCTTCACAGGTGGATGAGCCCGAGCCGCAAGCATGGCATAGGGCAGTCGGGTTTGAAGAGTGCGGTATTCTGCTGGGAGTAAACGAAAGCGGAGTAGGTGAAGTCTTCTTCAGAAAGTCCCTGTGGTCGACTTCCTAGACTTCAAGTACGAATTGATCCTTGAGGATACTCTCTTGAACACAGGCTCGAATACACTTTCCACATACATCGCGCTTCAGACCCTGTGAGCCTAAGAATACGAGGTACCTACGACAGTTCTCCCGATAGTCCTTCACCTGTTCTCGATATCTAATGAAGGTGCATGCATCCTCACACGCGGTGCAGTCTCCACATCTCGATTCCATCTTACTGCCATGTAGTAGCGGAAGAGATGTGATCACAGAAGCGAAACGGAGTGCACAGCCGTACTTCCCATTGATGAGGAGGCCGTTCTTTCCTCGCCAACCAAGCCCTGCATGTTCCGCGACCACACGGTGTGAGATCGTCAAAGGGTAGTAGTGAGTCACATGCTTCACCTTTGCGGCGACGCCTTCAATAGTGGCTAGAATCGGTATACCCTCAAATCTGTCCGCCACCAACTGAGCAGCGGCGTTCAGAAGCCCATTTAGTCGGTGATACTCATCTGCGTATCTATTCCACTTCTCATAGTCCACCTTTCTACCGTCCGCCACATTGATGCAATCAATGATGCTTCCACTGTAGGCGATACCAATCGAGATAAGATATCCTGAATCAAAGAGTGACTCTAATCTTGGGCCGGCAAGGCTCCTTAGTCTATCCTGTTGAACAGGCATGAGGTCTTCGTAGACTCTTCGGAACTCAGCGACACCTTGAAGACCTTGGCATGATATCTTCTCTAGGTGTTCTGCAAAGAACTGTTGCAGAGAGTCCGCGTTACGTTCCTTTTGAGCAAGTTCTGACTCTACCAAGTAAATCCCTCTTTTGCACCCAGGCGGAAGAATCGATAGCACTAATGCAAATAAGTACTGGACCCTCCATCATCAGAATCAAGTTTGGCTCTCCTCTACAGATAGAACTCGCCCTCAGCGACCAGCCTGACTTGACCTGACACGTTCATTCCACTGAAGGCTGACCCGCCAACAACGGTCGAAACAAGCCTGCTCGGTCTCTTCAGCTCAAATCCCTGTTCTATAATTACGGGTTCTCCAATCTTTGGCCTCTCAAGGACGTTATGCTTCTCCACATAGGCTCCAAGAGGTCCCGCCGCACTTCCTGTCGCTGGGTCTTCTAGCACTCCAAACGCCGGTGCAAACATTCTCGCATGGACTGAGGAATCCTCATGTACCGTTTCTTTAGAGAAGATAACTATCTCCTGGCTTGCTTGCCCTGACAGAGCCTTGGCAATCTCAGGGGGATTAGGTACTGCATCTTGAACGGCTCCAAGACTCTCCACTTGGACAATAAGAAATGGGTATCCAGTCGAAACGTACTGAGCCGGAGTTCTTTTTGAAATGTCTGAGGTGTCAAGCTGAACTGCTCGGGCGATGGCTTCTCTCTGATCCAAGACCGACAGGAATTCAGGCTTGTTTTGTTCCATCAGTATTGTGTCACTTGACAGGTACTTGACTGGAGTAGGTCCTATTCCTAGCTCGAGGTTCACATGCTCCTTCTGCTCAGGTATGAGCCCTTTGAGCTTCATCACGAATGCAGTCCCTAGGGTTGGGTGGCCTGCGAATTGTATCTCTTCGGCCGGAGTGAAAATTCTGACTTTTGCTGAACATTCAGACCTCTTCGTAGGCACGATGAATGTGGTTTCAGAGAAATTGAACTCAAGGGTAATCCCCTGCATCTCCTCATCTGAGAGCTCCAGGTTTCCATCTGAGTTCCAGAATGTTGCTAGTTGATTCCCTCCAAAGGAATACCGCTCGTCAGTGAAGACGCTTGTCTGAACGTATGGATATGCTCGCATTTTGGTACTTCCTCGCCTACGGAATGTGATTCATCTCCTCATAAGCGCAGCCGTTTGAGTAACTAACAGGATATCTTGTCCAGCTCGCCCTGGCAAATCCTCTTGTCCTGCTCATTTGTCAGTTTGTCAATCAGGTCCTGTGACATCCTCTTGTACTTCAGACAGTCGTTCTCATTGCCGTCAGCTGCGTGCGCTTTTGCTAACGCTTCATAGACAAATGGCATATCGAAATTCTTCCAGTTCTTAGAATCCTCTGTTTCTGCCTTCTTTGCCAGCTTTAGCATATCGTTGGCATATTGTAGTGCGGATTCGCCTTTCTTCATGTGCGCGAGGACTCTGGAGATCATGTATAGCGCCCGAACGTCATTGGTGAGCGTGCCTACTTGCTTCCAGTGATACCTAGAAGTATACGCTAATTCAAGAGCTTCTTCCATTTCACGCGCCGTCGACCTGTCATTGTCCAACACTGTCCAGATTCCCCCATTGGTCTGTTTTGCCATCTTCTCGTGAAACTCACGAAGGGTTAGTTTACTGTGGTCAGCCATCAGACTTGCCTCGCGTAGTTTCAGCCATTAACAATTGTTAATAAACTTGCTGGTGCTGGAGATGCCCTACGACTGGCCCGAATCGCTCAGGGACAAGATACAGAGGAGATAAGAAGTCATTCCCAACCCGATGATTGCTGGGATCACTAGGCCAGTCCAAAAGGAGAATCCAGTCCAGAATGATATGATAAGAAGCAGGCTTAATGCGATGTCGCGAGGCAGCTTCACAGTCTTTACTGGAGTCTCCGTGAGCATCAAGTGCAGCACTGCCGATGCGACTAGTCCTGTCAGAAACCATCCAGAATAGTTTGAGATCGGTATTCCGTAGTATGGTCCGGGAACATC
>JBHLRV010000159.1:0-4709 GCA_048882205.1 Candidatus Thorarchaeota archaeon
TTGAGAGCCCGAATCTCTCGTGCCAGAGATTCGACTCCTTCTGTGAACCGCATTGTTCCAGGGAAGTATTTCGCATAGACGAAACGATCTGGGTACTTGGCCTTGGCATATTTCATGGCGCTCGGACTATGACTGATCAGTACGGCCCTCTTCACACCGTACTTCTCTTGGATCCGGACCATGAGGTCCAGTGACTCATTATCCACTATGTGGCAGTGTGTGTCAAAGATTTCCTGATCATACGTGAAATCCGGGTTCAGAGAAAGCACCAACTTCGCCGACGTTTTCCTACTGAAAACCATTTTTGTCTGGGAGCTGGGAGGAGAAGTAGCTAATACAACGTTCTCTACTTCGCAATCACTCAGGGCCCGCAAGTCTTTCCCAAAGGTTCTCTGACGCCTCCTGTGATATTCGAGAGACCTCCTCGTCTGGAGTCAGAGTTAGTCTTCCTTCGTCAACAACAAGGACTCCATCAACGAACACCTTTGCAACGTCACGACCTCCGAACGTGTTCACGATATGACCCACAGCAGACTCTGGCGTCAATGGTGTTGGGACTCTTGTAGCATCGAGAATCACGACGTCTGCAGTCTTGCCAGCTTCGAGACTGCCAATGGAATTCTCAAGCCCATAACATTTCGCGCCACCAAGTGTGGCCATTCTGAACACTTCTTCGGGACCTATGATGCTGGGATCGTTTGTCGCAAGCCTATGGACTGTGAGTGCACATCTCATGTTCTCAAAGGGATCATAGATCCACCCATCGTTCCCAAGACCCACTGGAATGCCCTTCTTCAGCATCTCCGGAACAGGCGCAGTACCCACAGCATTGAGCATATTGCTCATAGGATTGTGAGCAACAGCGGCTCCGTGCATGGCGATGAGATCGAGCTCGATGTCATCTACATGAACGCAGTGCGCGAGCACAGTCCGGGGAGTGAGCACTCCCAGTCGGGCCAGTCTTTCGACCGTCCGCTCACCGTATTTCTCCAAGTTGTGATACAGATCGACGAGGCCTTCCGACGTGTGGATTGTAATGGGGACCTCCAACTTGCGTGCTTCCTCTACCGCCTTCAGAATTAGCTCATCAGTGACAGTGAATGAGGCATGAATGCTCACCATCAATTGAACTAAGTTTTCAGACATAGCACGTTTTGCGAATCTCACATTCTCGCTCAGACCTCGCTGACCATCCTTGGGACTGTCACGCTCAGTCATCTCAAATGCCAAGATTGAGCGGATGCCGATTTGACTGGCTGCATCAGCTATTGCATCCAAGCTACCCTTGATTGAATTTGGACCAGAGTAAGTGTCGGCAAAGAACGTGGACCCGTTCCTAAGCATGTCAGCAGACGCAGAAAGTGCACTTGCCTTGGCATCCTCAAGCGTGAGCTTCTCATCCAAAGGCCACCAGACCCGCTGTAGAATCTGTGCGAAATCTGTAGGAGGGTCGATGTTCAAGGTTGCACCTCTTAGCAGGATGCCGTAAAGATGCGTGTGCGCGGTGATCAGACCTGGAATCACAAGATTGCCTTTCGCATCAACCACATTGTCGGCTGATTCCCTTGGCTTTCCTGAACCAACTTCTAGGATCTTGTTCCCCTCACAAAGAACATAGCCATTAGAGAAGACTGTTCCTTTCTCGTCGCCAGTCACAACGAGTCCGCGTCGAATCAGAGTGCGCTCGGACATGTTGCCTTCCTCCTAGTGGAGAAGTACAAATGTTGGCTGCTGATTAGTCTTTTCTTACATCTTGAGCCCGCTACTCAGCAAATACATCCACGCGTCTGACCGTTTCCTCGTCTACCATGTACACCGTTCCTTCCTTCACCAGTTGTTCTAGAATCTTGTCAAACTCCTCTGTCGACATTTCGATCTCTATCGACTTGACCCGCATTATGGCGAGTGGAACGGATTTCCCAAGATTAGCAGAGAGTTTGTCCATGAGTGCAAGAAACCTGGCTGGAGGAGAGAGGTTCAAATCAATCTCCTCGGGGGCAGCCGTGGGTCGTGGTGCAGTTTGGGGCTCATCGATTATTATCGGCGGAACCGTGCTTTCCTTTGATTCCAGCATCTTTCTCAGGAGCGCTTCTCGAAGGTTAATACCAGCCGGCTTGCTAGGGGTCTCTGAATCGGAGTGAGCTATCACCTCAAGATCTTGGATGCCGACTGGCTGCGGTTGAGAAACATCTGTTGTGTCTTCTGCCTCGATTATGGGTATGACACCCTTGTCTGGGAGTTCGACCCCCAACCACGATGAGTCAATGTCTTTGTTCGAAGATGCTGCCTTCAGAAGTTGGTCCCTGAACCGCTTCATCAGTTTCTCACGTTGAGCTCCCAGAGCTGATTCCAAACAGGGTTCATTTCCTAGTCTTAGCAGCAGTCTTCTTGCGGAACCATGAACACGTTTGTGAGAATCGGCAACGAAGATTTCCAGTATCCTCTGGAGACTATTGAAACGCGACTGTCCAATGACAACGCTCTCGATTAGTGCCTGCTTGACTCTCCAATCCGGATCATTCAGTACGGCTCTTACGATTCCGGAGCTAGAGGTGACTCCCACTCTTCCGATTGCCGATGCAACTTCCTTGCGTTCTTGCCACTTGGGTCCACTAAGGAACGATTTGAGCAGGCCTATTGTCTGTCTATCCACAACACCTGCGATGTAGACCAAGAGGTCGCGTTTCTTCTCAGCAGCTTCCTCACATAGCAATCCTGCTATGGCCTTGCGCGGCTTCTCGGCAAACTCTCGAATGCTGGCTATCGCCCCGATATTGAGACTCTTGATATCATCCCTGATCAGCTTCTTGGTCCATCGAACACCTGCACTGCCCAGTGCTGCCATCAACTCCAAGACTCCTGGCTGATGCTCCCGACCAAGTGTTTCAAGCGTCTTGATCCATCGTTTCTGCTCACCCAGAGAAACTGGTGAACCATTCTCCCTGAATGCCTCTCTAATGCTCTGTAGGACTTGTGCAACCTCAGCAGGCGGAAGCGAGGAGATTGAATCAAAGAACTCCTTGATGTATTCACCGTAGACATTCCTGCCAACTGTGCGGACCATTAGCTTTCGCAGAAACACGTCTTCGACTTGTAGCAGTGTCATCCCCTTGGGCAGAAGGGTTCGGTTGACAGTATACATGGAAAGGGTCTGAGCCGCCCCGTACATTTTGTCCTGGTTCACGGATTCCAAGTTCCATGCAACTTCACGCATTTCTTTGAGCTTCTTTGCTTCAAGACTTCCAAGGTCTGAGGCGGGAGGACTCATACTACTTCTTACCTCCCCTGGTCGACCTCTTCTTGCGTCCGCGGCTTGGCTTCTTCTTCTTGAGCGGTGAACTCTTCTTCTTCTTCTGGTTTGCCTCTAGATAGTCAGTGAGAGATGATTGCACGCCTTCCTGTTCTGACCTTGTGTATCTGGAGTATCTGGCTTCTGCGATGTCCTGCACGATCTGACCATTGAGAGTTATCTGGAGGGTGTCTCTTGGCAAGGCTGACGCTTCCTCCAACTCCATCTCGACGAGCAGCTGGCTGTATGCCTGAGACAAAGAGCCAAAGCGTGGATCCTTCTCGGGAATCCTCTTCTCGTGAATCATTTGTTCCTCTAGGAGGCGACGACCTAAGACTGACTTTGCCAGGCGCCCTAGGCTCACACTACCTTTCCGTGGCTTTGGTTCTGCCCTCCTGAAGTCTTCTAGAAGCGCCTCTGAAAGGTCAGGGGCCAAGAACCCAAATCCATCCCTTTGAAGGCCCGAGGGAATCAAGTGTGCGACATCTCTTGAAGATATCATATCCGAAACAATCTTCGCACACTCGGTCCTGACTTTGCGCCTACCCTCCTTCCAGCTCTTTGCACGCGTTAGAACTTGCAGGATTCTTTCTGTGGTTGTGTCCAAAGGCAGGCTGAACGAAAGAATTCCAAGTGCCCCAAACACTCCTTCCCTTAGCAGCATCAGCTTGTCGGTGATAGAGTCCTTTTCCTGTGTACTCTTCCATTCACTGTCAAGGATCTTGTACAATCGGTGCCACGGGTGAGCCTTCTTGTCCTTCCAGTATCCTTTCATAAGTTCAGCAATGGCGTCCATGGACCCACGCCTGCTCAAATCACATATCCTATCCAAGTAAGCCTGCTCTGACATGCGCCTCGTACGGGTCTTTCCAGAGCGACGCTTGGACAGAACGTTCAGCCTCCCAGAATCTGGTTTTGCAGACTGTAGGCCGCCTTTTCCCCTTTTCTGTGATTACATTGCATTGACGATCACCACGAGTGCAGAATCTTCACGGAAGTAAGGTCACTCTTTCAACAGTCTTCTTGCACCCTGTTCCCAGACCACTTCGCCCAGGCGTCGGTATCCTTCCAAGCTAAGATGAAGACCATCACCTGAATCATACACTGATGGCAGAAGGCCTCTTTCGTCTGCAAGGGCTGCAAACGCGTCAACACACACTCTGGACGGTCCATTACCACCACTCAGAATCATCCTGTTCAGGTTTCTCTGCCCCTTCTGGATTGGTGGATAGACAGCGGCAATTGGTGGGACGGTGCAAGTCACCAACGCACGGTTTCTGGATACTGCAATGTCCCAAAGGCGGCGCAGCGATGCATAGACAGAGTCAGCGGGATAGTTCCAGCCAAGATCATTAGACCCAGCCAAGATGATTACGACGTCGTATTCGTTGGAATCGAGTGCCCTTACGAGTCTGTCGGG
>JBHLRV010000160.1:0-4698 GCA_048882205.1 Candidatus Thorarchaeota archaeon
AGCCTATTGGCATACCATGGAAGATACATCTGACAAGTGCAGTGCCACCAGCCTTCAAGTCGTTGGACAGGTTGTCGAAACGTTCATTGTAGATGACATAGATGTCGACACCACATTCTCACCCAATCCTCCAGACTACATCTTCATAGCACTACTGGTTCTGCTTCTGATTGTCATTGTCGGAGATTACATTGTCAGAAGACGCAGGTGAGATATTACACATTTTTAACAGAAGATAGCGCAACCCACTGTTTGAGTACTCATCTGATGGTGTCCTAGCATGAAGAGAAACGTTCTGTTCAGGCCTACAGGATTGCACGTTCCTCCACTGACTTGTCTGTCAGTGGATCCGAAAGGGAAGCGTGTTGCCTGTGGAACTTTGGAATCGGAAATCATTATGCTAGATGCTACTACTGGCAAGCCCAAGAAACCGCTGAAGGGACACGAGGCGGCGGTTTCAGGAATCGCCTTTACAAGTGAAGGAAAGGGCCTCGTATCAAGCAGCTGGGACTGCACAACACGAAGATGGACCACAAGGGGAGCGCCAAAAGAGAATCCGCTGTTGCGTCATAAGACGCAGGTAAAGGCGCTTGCTGTTCACCCTGAGTCGTCTCGTGGTGCGGCGGGGGGACGCGACGGAGAAGTGAAGGTCTTTTCTGTCGCCACCCTGAAGAATCTTCGAAACCTCCAAGCACATAGAACTGATGTATCAGGACTGGCATTTACTGGAGACGGCACAAGACTTGTGACTGCATCTTGGGATGGTGAGTGCAAGCTGTTTGACTTGAGCAGCTACGAGCAGATTCAAAGGTTGGCAAGACAGAAGGAGCGTGTCCGGTCCCTAGCACTTGCACCTGATGACACACGAGTCTTCTTCGGCCTCCATAGTGGAACAATTCTCTCAGTCGACCCTGAGAGCCCTAGGGACACTCAAGAAATCGCAGGTCATTCCGACATTGTGACGTCTCTATCCGTTGACCCCTCTGGTGCCTGGCTTGTATCTGGGGGATGGGACAGAACAATCCGAGTATGGTCGTTAGAGTCCGGAAAAAAAGTGGACGAACAACGGCTCCTAACAGGAGTGTCCTCTTTGGCCTGGAATGTCAAGAGTAGTCGCCTATACTCAGCTGACTACTCCGGCGCTGTCATATCTTGGGACATCACAGAGTAGCAAGGCCTACAGATGGCTACCCCTTGATGCGAATGTCAATGTCCATGTAGCCTTCCTTGTTCCATGTGAGCCTGACTCTCTGGTACTCCCTCGACCCATCCGCAAGGGCTCTCAGTTGAGCGGCTGCACGGTTCCTGCTAGGTTTGTCAAACGGAATGGGAATCTTCTCTCGTTCCACAGTTTCGAGAGTCAATACTTGTTCCTGAATCTTGACAATCGGCTTAGAGAAGATTATTCTTCCTTCTCTAAAGACTGGTACTTTGTCCCTCATACTCCGGACCATCTCGGCCATTCTACGATGCCGTTGTACTTCCGACCATGCCGTCTTGACGACATCTTTGAGATACTGCTCTCGCTTGTCGAAACGGTTCGCAAATTCATCCTGAACTTTATCTAGAATCTTCTTTCCGGAAGGTGCGTGGTTTCTAAGAATCGTCTTGATGACGAAATTGGCCGCTGATGCGTATCGCTCGAACTCTATGTTGATCTTGTCCTGTTTCTCTCGGGTGAGTGTGACGCTGGTTAGTTTGACAATCTCAGTTTCTGCTTCAGGCATCAGACTCCACGCTTTGCGGACGAATTCAGTTCCGCCTAATCAATCTAGCCTCATGGGGGCAACTACAGTCGTTGCGCTATGAATTCCGCTTCCCTAATGCCGCGCTCAATTCCCTTATCGGTGAACTCGAATGCACCATGGCGCACGAGAATGTTCTCGTAGAACACTGGCTCATTCTCCTTGAGTGCTTGTATGAAGTTTGTCTGATCAAAATCGAACTGACCTACGAGAGCAAGTAGGGCCCTACCAATGTTGTCCACGGCTCTTCGCATCTCCAACACCGCAAGCTCGTAGTCCCCTGACAACGTACAGTTCGTTGCGCCGTGATACTCTCGTTGGGCCCTTGTCAGGAGTTCCATCGCATATTCATCCACAGTGCCATCGCCAAAACGACCCTCTGCTATCTGAATCCACTCTCTAATCTCCTCAAGGGTCTCCATCAGCTGCTCTTCTTCCATTCCCTTGAGCTTGTAGGTCCTCAAGAAGAGGGGATACGAAACCGGATCCAGGAGACGTATCTCGGTGAGCACCTCCGAAGGCTTCATGATTGAGAAGTAGTTGTTCTTCATCACAACCACTCTTCCTAGATCGAAGAGTCCACTACGAAGGTCGTGGATCGCGCTGATTGTGTCGCCAGACTCTGCGTTCTTCTTTGCACTGTTCAATGACAGAAGCGCACGCTGTTTGACACTGTCGATTGCATCCTCCGACCACACAAACTCGGACGCTCGTTTCTGCCAGCCCTTCAGCCACCCGCGGGTATCATGGACCACCTGGGCATTCCTCAAGATTCCAATGATCTCCGCCACGCGAAGCGGGTCGGCGGTCTTCCCTTCAAGTGCATTCTCCACTACATTTGGTGTCAGAAAATACAAGTCAATGCGAACGCCCTTGTGTTCAGCAAAGAGTTGTGCAGGAGGTTCAGGATCATCCCAAATGATCCCGATGTCAAGGTCCGAAGTCGCCGTCAACGTCCCTCTCACAAATGACCCATAGACGAAAATCCCCTTCACCTTGTCGTGTTTCTTCCATTCTTTCACTGTGTCCTTTAGTGCTGTATTGAACTTCTTATGCAGATCAAACACGACGCGCGCACCTCTCCGCAGGCATTGCAGCAGAATCGGTGGTTTTCAATTGCATGGGCTTGTCAATAAAGCTATCTAGTGGAATCATTCGCCCAAGAGAAATAATAGGTGGAGTTGCTTTTCTGAACTAGAGTTGGCCACAATGACTCGCATTGATGGGCGATCAAATGATGAACTCAGACCTGTAGAGATACTACGTGGATTCCTGAAGTACCCTGAGGGCTCAGTACTGATCAGTGCGGGGGAAACAAGAGTGATATGCACCGCAACCGTGGAAGAGGGAGTTCCTGGTTGGCTTAACAATCAGAATCAGGGATGGGTGACGGCCGAGTACGCAATGTTGCCTCGTGCGACAGAAGACAGAACCAATAGAAACAGAGTCAGTGGTCGTGGTGCTGAGATACAGCGGCTGATAGGTAGGTCACTGAGAGCCGCAGTAGACCTTGCCCGGCTTGGTGATAACACTGTTAGAATTGACTGTGACGTCATTCAGGCTGATGGAGGAACGCGAACAGTCGCAGTCACAGGTGGATATGTTGCCTTGGTTGATGCGCTAACATACATGGTCGACATGGACATTATATCGGAAATCCCGCTTTGTGGCAATGTTGCAGCTGTAAGCGTGGGTGTTGTGAATGATGCCACACTCCTTGACCTCTGCTACGTCGAGGATGCCCAGGCGGATGTGGATATGAACATAGTCATGCGCGACGATGAGTTCGTGGAGGTACAGGGAACTGCCGAAGGCCAACCATTCGGTCGAGCAACACTTGACGAGCTTCTCAGCCTCGCCTCAAAGGGCATAGGAGAACTCATAGAAGCACAGAAGAGAGCACTCTCGAAATGATTGGTACGATTCGACCACATCAGCAACAGCTGGTCTGCAGTCGGCCCATGAAGAAGATGTTTCAGCAATGAATGTGCATCCGGCGCAAGCTTTATCTTGGATTGACGGGCAGATATTCTGCTTTCGTCGAGTAGAGAAGGCGTTGTTCGGCGGCTATAGAAGGTCGCTGTAGGCCGTTCTGGCGAACCTCGACGTACAGCAAGCTTTAAATCGTCGGTCAAGACGGCTGACGGAGCGCGCACTCCAGTGAGTGGGTTGTGTGCTTGAGGTCCGGATTCCGGCGCGGTTAGGCTGGATGAAGGCCCATCGGGACCAGACCGAAGGACGGAGTCATTCCCGATGGGGGACCGTCGAAGCGGACAGTTCGATGCGGTGCTGTGCACCAAGATATGTTTCGCTGAGATTGCAGAGGATGGAGGCATACGTACACATAAGATTAGGGTTACAACTTCCTTGGCATGATTGAAGATTCAGTCATGATCGTGTCAAACGAACAACAGGTATTACTGTGCTGGTTACGCCAGTAAGACCACAAAAGCTGTACCGCCGTTGGTGGATTCCTTGGTTGGCTAGCCGATGAAGGGCGTCACGAGCTGCGAAAAGCCTGGGGTAGACGCATGAAGTCTTTGATCCCAGGGTCCCCGAATTGGACTTCCTCATGTGGGTTAATAACCTGCATGGATCCAGTGTCACAGCTGGATTGGGAACGCTCGGAACTGAAGCATCTTAGTACGGGCAGGAAGAGAAAACAATAGTGATTCCGTGACTAACAGCGAGCGAAAGCGGAATAGGCCAAACTGAATCCTTATGCGAAGAGTGTGAGGAGATGTGGTGTGTGGGCCTCGAACTTATTGCCGACGTGCCTAAGCCGAAATCGTCTGGAACGACGCGGCAAAGAGGGTGACACCCCCGTAGGCGTAAAGCACGGGCATGTTTGAGGTTCCCGAGTAGCGCGGGTTGGGTTTCTCGCGTGAATGTCGCAGGTACAATCTGCGAAGCCTAAATACTCAGCCAAACCGATAGCAGACTAGTAGCGCGA
>JBHLRV010000161.1:0-4693 GCA_048882205.1 Candidatus Thorarchaeota archaeon
CGGTACGGTATAACCTCGGAAGGTTACAATTGGTATAGTCGTTTGATCAGAGAGATAGGCCTTGCAGATGTCGCCGGCAATCGCACTTCCCCCCATTCCCACGAAACA
Source organism: Candidatus Thorarchaeota archaeon (assembly GCA_048882205.1). Taxonomy (GTDB): domain Archaea; phylum Asgardarchaeota; class Thorarchaeia; order Thorarchaeales; family Thorarchaeaceae; genus SMTZ1-83. The sequence continues at coordinate 109 of JBHLRV010000161.1, forward strand.
GATTCCATCGATTCCCGTCCGACGAGTGCGCTTGGCCTCTTCTACCAACGCCTTCTCAAGTGTGGCAGCTTTCAGCATATGCGGAAAACCCTCTACCATGGACTTCATGCTTCTTGGGTCAATCTTCTCCATCCTACTCAACTTATCGTCGTGCAGATTGTTTCTTCGGCCCGTCTTAAATCTGATTACAGCTTTATTTAGATGAGTAAGCTTAAGAGGGCTTCATAGCGCGACACAGGTGGCGGAACGAGAATGCTGAAAGCGGTTGTGTTTGACCTTGATGGTACTCTAACGGTTCTGGCACTTCCGCTAGATGCGATGCGAAGGGACACAAAGGAGTATTATCTTGGCAAAGGTCTACCCCAAAGCCTATTGGACCCTGAAGATGGCATTTCTAGCTCCACTCTCAAAGCAAGGGAGTACTTTCTCTCTCAAGGCGTTCCCGATGAAGAATGGGATGCTATGCAGGCAGAGATAGACATGATCCTGAGCGGTCATGAGGGGTGGGCGGCCACGAATGCAAAGCTGATAGACGGCTCTCTTGATGTTGTACGTGAACTAAAATCCAGGGGCATGAAGACTGCAATTCTCACCAACAATGGGAGGAACGCCGTTAATCAGATATTGAAACAGATACCTATGAGTGACCTCTTCGATGTTATTCAGACCCGACATGAATCACCGAGTCCAAAACCATATCCCGATGGTCTGATGAAGATTGTAGATGAGCTAGGAGTGGGTCTAGACGAAGTCATCTACGTTGGTGATGCCCGCATTGATAGTGCCGCCGCTGCAAGAGCAGGGATACCGTTCTGGGGAGTTGCTACTGGAGAAACATCCAAAGAAACTCTGCACCAAGCCGGCGCGGTCAAAGTGTTCGACTCTCTCAATCAAATTCTTGATTCCATTTATTCAGTGGATTAGAGGGCTTGGACAAAGATGGACTCAGAAGATTCACTCGGTTCACTGCTTCAGTTTGTGCATCCATTCTGGAAGAAGGAGTTGAAACATGGCGCCAGAATCTGGTAAATTTATCCTCAAACAAGATTTGCTTAAATACTTCTTGAGATATGCTTGATGTCGAAGGGCGTTTGGGGCCGTTATCTCTCTCTCACGCTTCTCTCCTCCTTCCAGCGTTCTCTCTGGCCCCTTTTTGCCCTTTTTCAATCTTTTCAGCGAAGCTCAGTATTGCATTTCGTAGCCACACCGTTTCTACACGAAAGCAAGGTGACCTCAAACCGCGCGTTTTGTGATAGCACTGAATATATTATATGCTATAGCTTTATATACTACTTATGTCTAACAGGAGTATGGAATGGGGGTCCGATTCTATCTCCTCTCCTCCCCTCTCCCTCCTCTAAGAAAACCGTAAGTCAACGACACACGCGCTGACAAACCTGTTTCTCGGGCCCCCCTTCTGAACCTCTTTTCCTGGATTCCTCTAGCCGGAGAGTACAGCAAGTTTTAAAGGCAGACCAAAGTCGGCATCGCAAGGAGACCGCGAGATGTCTGGAGCGAGGAAGGCTGTAGATAGCACACTTCGAAGGATTCTCATCTACACAGCCGAGATCATAATGTCAGTAGTTCTGTTGATTGTCATTTGTCTGCCTCTTGTCTTCAGTATTCCAATGTGGCTTCAGACGGTAGCTCTGGGCGTTTCTAGATCAGAGCTGTTCTTGGATCCTGTCGCGATGCTTGGTACATCGGGTGCACTGCTAGTCACACTCCTGCTCTCCGGCCTGAGTGTCGTCGTCGGGTACCTATATGTTTCTAGACTAGCTCCAAGTGCAACTTCAGATGAGGAAGTCGCGGAAGAAGAGGAAGAAGAAGAGGATTGAATCTCCGCTAGTCCCCAAATATCCTCTTAATCAGTTCTTCAACGATTCTCTCGAAGGCTTTTGCTGATTCGGAGCTAGGATCATAGGTCACGAACGGGGTTCCATTATCACTCAGACTGACAACATGAGGATCCAGAGGCATCCTTCCGAGATGGTCTATCCCGTATTCTTTTGCAGCTGATTCGGCCGCACCCTTCCCGTACACCTGATGGGACTCTCCACAATTAGGACACACGAAGACTGCCATGTTCTCAATGATTCCGAGAATTGGTGTTCCTGTCTTATTGACGAGTTGTATTGCCCTCCTGGCATCAAGAACTGCAACCTCCTGCGGAGTAGTCACAATAACAACCCCAGTGATGTCTGGAATCATCTGAAGAATACTGAGTATCTCGTCTCCGGTTCCAGGTGGCATATCCACTACAAGAACGTCAAGCCGTCCCCACGTAACATTACCGAGGAACTGTGTTATAGCCTTTGCAACAATGGGTCCTCTCCATGCTATTGCGTCGTCGTTCTTGCGAAGCAGGAACCCCATGCTCATTACTTTCGTGCCCTTCGGGCCCTGAATCGGCCGTATGAATTCCCCCACAGCACTAGGATGTTGTCCTTCAAGCCCCAAGAGTTTCGGAACGTTCGGCCCATATATGTCAACATCCAGGATTCCTGTAGCCAAATCTCTCTCTGCCAGAGAAATCGCAAGATTGGTGGCGATTGTAGTCTTCCCAACTCCTCCCTTGCCCGAGAGGACCACGATCTTGTGTTTCACGTCCTTCATGGTTTCTTTAATTCTGGGAGAGATTGTTGGCCTTGTCATGGTGGCTCCTCAGTCTTCGTTCATCTGGAGTCCGAATATAAGGAGTCAGATGTGACTATGGCCGAATTGACGAAATCACAGAAGGTTACCCTTGAAGATGCGAAGAATATCTCTCGCAGTACCCTCGTTGGAAGCCGCCACGAAGCTCATTTTCTGATCCATTTCAATTGGCAGATTTAACCGATGGCCGTCACAATCTACGACGAACCCTCCTGCCTCGAAGACGATATGGGTCCCAGAAACATGAACAATCGGAAGCTCATCTCTGAGGTCGACCATTGCGTCTAGACTGCCTGAGGCCACCCAGCACAGGTCAAGCAAGTTACTTGCAGATCTGCGCATGTCTTTTACGGCAGACAGAACTCTCACAGAGCTAGAAGAGAAATCGTTGTCCCAGGGCTTCTTGGTATCATAGGAGATTAGGCTTTCCCCAATGGGGACTGGTTCAGCAACTTTCACGCTTATGCCGTTCTTCTTGACACCCTTTCCTGTGACAGCGACGTATGTTTCTTCGGTGAAAACAGAACTAACGATGCTGATCTCTATGTCATCTGTGATCATGTTATCTGAATACGGAATTGCTGAGATGCCTATCGAGCAGAGAGGAATCTGCCTCTCGAGATTGGCTGAACCGTCTATGCCATCAATCACGACCAAGTATTCAGGCTTCTTCTGTTGTGAGATCACACCTTGTTCTTCGGTCAAGAATGCTATCGAAGTATTGGATTCCCTGAGGACGTCTATCACACTTTCTTCCGAGGTCATATCTAGTACAAGAGTTTCGTCGCCAAATGGGTTGGTTCCTCCGGTGAGCTCAGTAGCGGCTGACATGTTCTCGAGAATTGACTTCCTAGCAGCTTCAGCGGCCTTCATTAGGTCCTTGATGAGTGTCATCTGGTCTTCCCAGCCTTGTTCTTCTAGAACCCCTCTAAAACAGTATTGACAGCGAGCCCCGGTCATTTGCTTGACGTCGTCTTACCCAATCTGTAGTCCAATCGTTTAAATGCCAAAGATGTGGACATCACACAAGAACAAGGCCGATTCCGGTGTATGCCATGGGCTTTCTTAGCGGGAAGAAAAAGGTTGATGCGGAGAGGGGAATCCTCGAAATCAAAGGCACTATGAATGCTCTGACTCTTAGAATTAGAAGATTAGATACAAGAATGACAGAAGAGCAGAAGAAGGCCAAGGATGCCATGGCTCGAGGTGACCGGGGCCAGGCGAGGGCACATCTCTCTATTGTGGTTGACCTAGACAGCAGACGTGGTCGATATCAACAGCAGTTCCTCACTCTGGAGACTGCACTGCTGAACGTCGAAGAGGCGAAGGACCAGGCTGAAGTTCTCAGAGCCTTTACCATTGCGAACGATGCTCTTACGGATGCACGGGCAATGTTGAGTCCGACAGAGATTCAACTTCAACTCGACAAACTGTCCGAATCCTTTGAACACATCTCTATCGCCGGAGAGCTGCTTTCCGAGGATCTCTCAACGGGGACATCCACAATTGAATCAGACGAACGTATTGAGCGCCAGCTTGACTCAATGGAGGCAGAGATACTTCTGGAGAAAGAGGGTGTTCTGCCATCGCTCGAAGCGAAAACTGGCGCAAAGACCCCCGACCAAGTTGAGTCTGAAGAGAAGCGTATTGATGAACTTCTCGCAGAATTAGAGAAAGAGGCACAAGAGGAGAGAGAACGAGAAGCACAGAGCTGACATTGAAACAGAAATTGCGCTGATGGAAGTCAATCTCGTGGTTGTCAGACTGGTGGTTTTTGACGTAGACGGAACACTCACAAGCCATTCGAGCATTTGGTGGAGGCTTCATGAGCACTTCGGCACCGAGGAAAAGGGACGAGAGTTCTACAATCAGTACTTCGCCGGTGAGATCACCTACAATCAATGGGCTGATTTGGATGCGTCTCTATGGA
>JBHLRV010000162.1:0-4656 GCA_048882205.1 Candidatus Thorarchaeota archaeon
CCCTTCATACAATCAAAGGGATAGACGTAATGCCCATGTTGCTAGGCTACGCTGGACACATCGAGAAGCTGGGTGCTTGAACCTACATATGGTTTCCATTGATTTGCTAGTCTTTGCGGTAAATGCCTACTTTGCCAACGCATCTATACTCGAACCCTTTGCTCTGGACTTCATCAAGGTCGAAGACGTTCCGTCCGTCGACAATAGCTGGTGTCCGCATGGCCGACTTCAGTTTGTCGAGGTCTATCGAGAAGTACTCACGATGTTTGGTGACTAGGGCCACGCAGTCTGAGCCAGTGCAAGCCTTGATGATGTCCCGCTCAATCTCGAGAGGACCAAAGTCCCACTGTCGAACGTGCGGGTCGTGAAGCACAACCTCTGCGCCCTTTGCCTGTAGCGCAGCCACCAACGGCGCAGCTGGCGTATTCCTTGTGTCATCTGAGTTCTCTAGATAGGCGCCTCCAAGAATGGTGACCTTTGCCCCGCTCACAGACAGCCCCTTTGATACGAGTGCATTCTCCACCAAGAGGCTCATATGGATGGGCATTTGGTTGTTGATTCGTCGAGCAAGAGAAATGAATTCAGGTTCAACTTTCCAAGCTCCGTACTCGTATAGGCCATGTCGAAGGAGCCAGGAGTCCTTCGGGAGACAATGTCCTCCAACACCGGCACCTGGTATCAGCATCATCCTACTAGGAAGAACGTTGACAAGCTCTATTATCTCATACACGTTCTCACTCAGACTCTCACAGACTAGTGCCATCTCGTTTGCAAAGGCAATGTTGACATCACGATATGCATTCTCGATAGTCTTGGAGAGTTCAGCAGTGAGTACTCCAGTCCTGTAGATCTTCTCCTTGACAATCTTTGAGTATATCTCCACAGCTCTCTCTGTACTCCTCTCATTGACCCCCCCAACAACTCTAGGCAAATGGACAATATTACGGATCAGCTTCCCTGGCATCACTCGTTCATATGAGAATGCGAGGTCAAAGTCTTCTCCGCACCTGAGTCCGCTTTCTCTCTCTATTATCTTCTGTACGACGTTCTCTGTTGTACCCGGTGCCACTGTCGACTCCACAACGACCAGAGTTCCCGGTTTCATGTGCTTCCCAATGCTTGCACATACTTCTCTGAGAGACTGGTACTGTGGAACATGGAGTTGGTCCGTGGGTGTCTGTACATCTATCAGTATGACATCAGCCTCAGAGAGTACACTCGTATCATCTGTCACTCTGAAGGTCCCTTTCTTAACGACCTTTGCAATCAATTCGGCAAGGCCGGGCTCGTCGCCCTCGAACGGGGATTTGCCATCATTCAGGACATCTATCTTCCAGCCAGATCGCTTTGACCTCCTTTGGAGTCCCGTCACGTCAAAACCGTCTACATCTGCAAGAAGGGCTGCACACGGGATTCCGACGTATCCCATCCCAATAACTACAATCTTGGTCATATAGAACCCTCAGATTCCACAGTTCGCAAACACAGCGACAGTCGTGGCCCGCGGTGATAACAGAAAAAGGTTACTGAACAGGGCGAACTGCACTAGTACAATCGTTTCTCCGATGGCTACGTAACATCGACTGCCCTCGAAACCCGCCTGACCGACTTCCTGAAGTAGTCCAAGTCGTCAATGAAGAGATTGATGGCATCATTCGGACATGCCTCCACGCACCTTCCGCAGCCTCTGCACTTCTCCCCAATCACGGCCCGACCATCAACTAACTGGTTTGCGTTGACGAAACAGACGCCATCTAGGCATGTTCCACAGCCAATACAGTTCTCTGAAACCTCGACTCGTACACCGTGCATTCTTGTTATCTTCACAGCAATCTCCGGATGAAGGTCCTGTGCTGTTCTCCACAGACAGCAACATGGACAACAGTTGCATACTGTCAGGAGTTTGTCCCCGGGGACTGCGTCAAGCCACATGGAATCGAGCTTGTTTCGTCCAATCAGGTGTACGAGCCCAGCCTTGCTGGCCTTGCCCACGTATTCATGTGCCTCCTCCCTAGTGACTTGGCGACCTAAATGCGGATTGATTCTTTTCGCCGCCTCCCCCATAAACATGCATCCATATTCAATTGGATAGTCCTCGCAGCTGCTAGAGTCGCGACAAATACAGAAGTCCATAATCCAATGGAAGTTGGCTTTGTCGATGAAGTGATGGACAATCTGAGAAGGTAAGACTGTATCCTCGGGCTTGTCGATTGCTCTGTCAATCTGAATGACTTGGCTTGCTACACTGTCTTTAGGCAGATAGATGATGTCATCGTTCTCGAAGAGCAAATAGTCGATGAATCTCCCTATTATCGGGGCGTTGGTCATCTTGGCGATGGTGCGGACGTTTGGAAATGTCTTTTTCAAGAGCTGAACAAACCAGAGAGGACGTGCCATGGAAGAGACCGCATCTGAATCGTACTGATATTGCTTCCGAATTGATGTGATTGAACTGAGTTCTCGGCCTCCTAGGGACCTAAATTGGCTGGCCATTTCAGATAACCATAGCCTCATATGCATCACTATACTTGGTGATTTGACGCAGTCAAGAGGTACAGACCTTATGAAGATCGGACGAGTCCTCATCATTCTGGTCATTCTGGGGGCAGTCATTGTCATCGCCCTCGGTGCTGGCTATGCGTGGTTCCTTGGTCAAGTGATCTTCCAAAACACCTACGACGCAAAAGCCGCAGTGGACTTCTGGCAGACGTGGACTCTCAGAAACAACATCTTCACGGCGTCAATATTGCTGACGATTCTGAGCATGATCACTCTCCCGCAGCGATCGACCTTTCTGTCCTTCATGTCTGCACTTGCCCAGACCGGGGCGCTTCCAAAGCGTCTGGAACTCCGATCGGCCGTTGCCTGGAGGCTCCTTCAGTTTGGCGGCCTATTCATATACTATGTCGCAACCGGAGGCTACTCAGTCACTGGTCAGAATGTAGCGTTTCTAATGATGCTAATGGGAGACGGTTCTATCTCGATCTCGTCAGAGGAGGTAGGCACATTGTTTGCCCTGCCTTTCAGCCCAGGGACTTCGGCTTCTTCAGTCATCAGCATAATCCCGGCCATGGAGGCCTACCAACTCTACATGGGTCTCATCGCGACTTTCGTCATCTTCACTGCAGGTCGAATTGCACTAAGCGTAGTCACTGACATGATGACGGCAAGACGCGACATGTTTGTGGTGATTTCCAAGGGTCTTTTTGTTGTCGCTCTTGCCATCGTTCTGGAGATTCTCAGTGTCCCAATGTGGACAGTCAATGCCGGAACATGGATGTCCTACATTGCTCTGATAGTCGCACTTGTTGCTTCTTTCATCGGGGCGCTCCTGTTCATGTTCATGAGGGTCAGGTCTGGCGATACACAACAACGGCTTCGGGGCAAGATAACTAATCTCGAAGAGGACTTGGCGCGTCTACAGGGAGAGCTGATGTCGCTCCGGCAAGAGTACGAGTCTGGCGCAATCGATGCCCAGGACTACAAGAGAAGGGTCACGCTTCTGATGGAGGATCGAGCCAACATAGGAAACGAACTGCGGCGACTGAAGTTTGAGAGATTGGTGCCAATCTTTGGAGTGCAACGCAGATTTGGGGCTGTTGCAGTAATGCTCATACTTGTCGTGTTGATGCTGCCTGCCATCCAAGCGGCATACTATGGTATCCAGATGGAAGGCGACAAATACCTCGACTGGAAATTCGAATATGAAACTCGTAAGGAGATTGAGATCACTACTTGGGCGGCTGGCATAACCGATATGAAAACTCAGACCCTCGACGACTTGACTCTGAATGCAACGCCAGAGGGCGAAGTGGAGTATCTGACCACCGTGCGTCAATGGGACCAAGAAGCGAGCTATAAGCGGATGAGAAACCAGATTGGGACCAACTGGATGCAGCTCGCAGACTCTGATATAGTGTACCTGCAAAATCACGAGTACTGGATTGCCCCACTGACGTTTGATGTTGAGGCTACTACCACCAGTTTCATCAACCGACATTTGATCTACACCCATACCGAAGGGCTGGTTGTCTTGGACGCCTACAGTGGAGACATAGTTGATGGAAACAACCTGATTGCTCTACTAAATCGAACCTCAATGGTGAACACCTACTATGGTGAAGGACCAGGGTTCTCAGATATCGTCTTTGTGAATGTTCCTGGATTCAGCGAAGTTGGAAACGTGACATTCCAGGGACAACCTGACTACACTCTCAGCGGCTTTGAATCGTTCTTCTATATACTCACGATGGGCCCGGAGGCATGGTCGTTTCTGGGTAGAGATATGGACATGCTTGTTCAGCGAGATGTGGTCTCGAGAGTCCAGGCAGTCATGCTACAGGGCCTTCGAGTCGACAGAGATCCCTATATCATTGTTGCACCTGATGGCAAGCTGCACTATGCAGTCTCCATATTCGTGGACTACCCTCTCTCTACTGGCTATGCTCATGAACGCTACATGCGCTTCATAGGAGTCGCGCTTGTTGGTATTGAAACTGGAGAGATTGTTTTCTACCGATCACCAGCGGAGGACAGCGCATTCTTCCTAGACAGCACGTACATGAGCTACTATGACTGGCAAGCAACGCCGGGCTGGCTACAATCACAGATGAAGTGGCCCGAAGATCTCTACGAACGTCAGCTCGAAGTTGCCTA
>JBHLRV010000163.1:0-4639 GCA_048882205.1 Candidatus Thorarchaeota archaeon
GTCAGCTATGCCTTAGCATTGGGAAAATCAATAGTCTGTGGTATGGGTCGCCAATCAACATCATGATTGTTCTTGAGTCTTCGTTGAATGGCAACAACTTAAAGGGTCCAACAAAAGCAACAAAAGAGGTCACCAGAGAAAGAATGGAGAGCCTGACCAACATGAAAGATATTCTCGCAATTGATGCCAATACATGCACGGGCTGCCGAAACTGCGAGCTTGCTTGTTCAGTCATCCACACTCAGACTTTCAATCCAGCAAGATCGCGAATACGCATATTGAAGGACGAGAACCAGAGTCTAATCGTGCCCATGGTATGCCTTCAATGTCAAGATGCACTGTGTGAATCCGCATGTCCAACGGGAGCCATAGTTGAGAACGAGAAGGGAACCCTGTTTGTGAGAGAAGAGAATTGCATTGGATGTAGCAACTGCGTGATAGCTTGTGTCTATGGGGGCATTGAGATTGACCCACTTACTATGAAGGCAATCAAGTGTGACCTCTGTGACGGAGATCCTGCCTGTGTGAAAGCTTGTGACTACGGAGCTATCAAGCTTGTCAAAGGTGAAGCCGAAGGGCTTCAGCAAAGAAATCAGGGCTTGAAATTGCTCTCTTCATTCTACGGCCAAGAAGGACAGGAGACAGTGCCATGAGTTTTCCATACAAGGGATATGCAGGACATTATGCCGAAGTTGACCTTACGAAGGGAAAGGTGCACAAACGTGAGATGGAGAAGGACTGGGCAAGACTATTCCTGGGAGGAACCGGAGTAGCGGCCAAGATTCTCTGGGAGAGCACTGGACCAGAAACCGAACCCCTCTCTCCTGAGAATGTTCTCGTGGCTGGAACCGGACCCCTTACTGGAGTGATGTTTTCACCCTCTGGACGGTTCATGTTTGCAGCCAGGGGGCCTCTCACAGGTGTGTGGGCTGAGGCACACTCTGGGGGCTTCTTTGGAGCAGAGATGAAGTATGCTGGTTTTGACTTCGTCATCCTACGTGGACGTTCTCCCAAGCCAGTCTATCTGTTCCTCCGTGACGGCAAGGCCGAGTTAGTCGATGCCACTCGGCTTTGGGGACTTGAAACTGATGCCACTTCGAACATGATCAGAGAGGAACACAAGGACCCTTCAATTGAAACAGCTGTGATAGGCCCAGCAGGAGAGAATGGAGTTCTCTATTCGAGCATTATCGTTGACTACTACCGTGCCGCAGGTCGCGCAGGTCTGGGCGCAGTCATGGGCTCCAAGAATGTAAAGGGAATTGCAGCCAGTGGCTCTCTGGGTCTTGAGGCCTATGACATGGACAGGTATCTAGAGGCGAATGAAGTCGAGATGGAGAAGCTCAACGATCCACTTTGGACAGACTCACTTGCCTCTCTGCGCAAATATGGAACCACTGACCTTGTTGCTGTCATCAACGAGATTGGCCGGCTTCCGACAAAGAACCATTGGACCGGATTCTATGAAGATGCTGATGACATTGGACCTGAGGTAATTGCCGATAGGTATAGGATAGCACAGGAGGCTTGCCACGGATGCGCAATTGGTTGCAAGTACATCTATCGTGTCAAGGAAGGGAGATTTACAGGAGGTCCCTGGGGCGGACCGGAGTACGAGTCAATAATGGCATTTGGGTCCAATTGTCTCAATAATGACATTGAGTCAGTGTTTCATATGGGAACAAGGTGTGACCTCCTCGGGATGGATACGATTTCCTGCGGAAAGTCGATAGGTTTCGCCATGGAGTTGTGGGAGAAGGGAATAATCACTGAGAAGGACACTGACGGCCTAGACCTCTCTTGGGGAAACGTGGACGCGATGGTCGAGCTCGTAGAGAGGATATCGAAGAGAGAGGGATTTGGGGATATTCTGTCCCAAGGAGTACGCAAGGCGGCTGACATAATCGGTGGAGATGCATGGATGTATGCCGTCCATGTAAAAGGGCTTGAAGCATCAGGCCAGGATCCGCGGGCACATCAGTCAATAGGCTTGACCTACGCGACAAACGCCCGTGGGGCGGACCACCTCCGGAGTCTGTCTAGTCTCGAGGAACTAGGATATCCAGATATTGTCGCCAAGAGATTCGGAAAGGAGAAGACCAATGCTATTCTCGAGATAATGTCTCCAGAGCACAAGGGAGAAGTCGTGAAGGACATCGAGGATTTGTACGCGCTGGTAGACTCGGCAGTAATCTGCAAATATGGTACCATGTGGCCTCCTGTGTTCTACTTTGATACCTTCGAGAACGTAATCGCGCCTCTCACTGGAATGCAGGAATGGTCGGATCCCAAATTTGTCAGAAGTGCCGCAGAGAGAATCAACCATTTGAGACGCGCATACAACCACCGACTAGGTATCACACGGAAAGAGGAAACACTGCCGAAACGTCTCAAGGAAGAACCTATGCCGACAGGCCCTGCCAAGGGAGGCCTTCCAGACATAGAACAGATGCTTGATGAGTACTACGACTTCAGAGGCTGCGACAGGGAAACGGGATTCCCGAAGAAGTCGAAACTAAACGAACTCGGACTGGACTACGTAGCTGCTGACCTAGGTAAACTGAACATGCTGGCCAAGGAGTAGTGTCTATGGCGAACCTACGCGTCGAGATAGCCGGGCTCAAGTTCCGGAATCCCGTGCTTACCGCAGCAGGACCCACATCAAGAGATGGAATGACCCTGTTGAATGCAGCGGCGGGAGGGGCCGGAGGACTAGTGGCGAAAACCGTCAGCGTTAGACCTGCAGAGGTCCCGAAGCCAAACATGACAGCACTAGGCAGTGGAAGGATTGTGTCAAGGCGTGGGATGCTGAATGCCGAGCTCTGGAGCGAATTGCCGTTTGAGAGATGGCTTGAGAGTGAGTATTCGATCGCTCTCGGAACAGGTCTACCAGTGATTGCAAGCGTAGGCTATGCACCCGAGGAGGTAGCGACTCTCGCTCCCAAAATCCAGGAAAAGGGTGTTCATGCCATCGAATTCAGTACTCATTACGTCGGCGGCCATGTCGAGATTGCTAAGACCTTGAAGGAGTTGGTTGACATCCCGGTCTTTGCGAAGATCAGCCCCAAGGTCGAAGTAGTAGACGTTGCGAAATCGCTTGATAAGGTAGTCGACGGCATCGTTGCAATCAATACTTACGGGCCCTGCCTGAGAATAGACATTGAAACAGGAAAACCGATGCTTGGAAGCGAGAACGGCCAAGGATGGATGAGCGGGTCAGCTCTTAAACCGATAGCCCTCCATTGTGTGGCGGAGATTGCTCGGTCAATCAAGAAACCGGTATTTGGAGTCGGGGGTGTCATGACAGGAGAAGATGCTATCGAGTTCTTCATGGCCGGTGCTTCTGCGGTCGAGGTCTGCACTGCTGCAATTCTGGAGGGTGACACAGTGTATGGGCGTATTGCCTCTCAGATAGACGAATGGCTTGAGGGCCATGGCTACGACTCCGTTGAGGATATTAGGGGCACAGCACTTCCGCATCTTGAGAGAGGCATCCTCTTGGAACCGCCTCCCAAGTTAGACCGGGACCGATGTACACTCTGTGGTCTATGTAAGAAATCATGCGTCTACCATGCGATTACGATAGACAAGGCCGTAGGTCTAATTGAGTTTGATGAGAGTGCCTGTGAGGCATGTGGTATGTGCATATCTGTGTGTCCACATCATGCTCTCAGTGTCGAGTAACATCATGGCAAGCCCTCAAAAACAGAGTACGTCATCAAGTCCTGTTGTGAGAAGTCTGGCCTTCTTCTTGGTAACGACATAGTCGTTCTCGATTCTGAATCCGCCAATTGACTTGAGGTACACACCAGGCTCAATCGCCATGACGTTCCCTGCCTTGAAATGGTCCTCCCGCTTGTACATGCTTGGGAACTCATGAACCGATAGACCAATGCCATGACCAAGTCCATGGGTCATTCCTTCTTTGACTGCAGGGTTGAGCCGTTGGGAGTCATAGCCGTTCTTCTTCAGCGTTTCTGCACATACCAGATTGACTTCGTCTATTCTCACTCCATCAGTGAGTGCGTCAACGGAAACATCTGCAGCGGCCTTGACAGACTCTAGAATGTGGAGAACCTCTTCGGTCGGGGAGCCTCTTACGAATGTGCGTGTCACATCTGCCACATAACGGTCCATGTTCAGTCTTGGGAACACGTCAAGGACGATAGGAACATCGGCCTTGAGATCGTCACCCGGCGCACCCAGATAGTGCCAGTCGAAGGCCTTCGTGCCCACTGCGAGAATAGCATCTTTTGCAGACTGGGCGTCATTATCTAGGAGAGTGTGCTCCAACGCAAGCTTGACATCCCTAACAGTTAGAGGCTTTCCGTTGTACATGAGTGTCTTGTTTGGTCCAATGTCTGAGTCCTTTACCATCTCCAAGACACTAGTCATTGCCCCTATTGTGGCATCGCCCGCCTTCTTGATCGCCTTTACCTCGCCTTCCGACTTGGTTGCCCTTGCCTCCATCATGAGGTCGTCGACGACTTTGACTTCATAACCAAGCTGTTGGACGATTGTTAGCACTTTGGCAGTTGTATTCTCAGGGATGCCTATGGTCTTGCCTGAGAAGATACTGCTCAGGACTTCTTGAAAGACAACATCAAGATGCTCGGGGATTCGTTTGTTCTCCTTCTTG
>JBHLRV010000164.1:0-4619 GCA_048882205.1 Candidatus Thorarchaeota archaeon
CGCAATGTCAAGAACATTATGAGTTCCAACCATCTTCTGAACCTCATAGCCCTCGCTAGGTGTGAGAAATGAAAGGGAGGTTGCTTGTCCGAGCTTCGTAGGATATGCTCCGCCACTTTTGACCCTAATCATATGCTTTCGGACTAGGTGTTTCAGTGCGTCTGATGGCGGGACAGAGGAGGAAACCATTCTCAGATAAGTCCTGGCGATGTCCTTGAGATCAACCAGTCCGGTCGAGCAGACTGTAGCAAGGATTTGCTCCGAACACATCTCTGTGTCAGAGAACGGCTCCACACTCTCAACGTCGCCTCCGAGAAGCTCGGCCGCTATCTCATCCTCATACTTGTCCTGACCGGCATGGTATTTCTTCTCTGGCTGGACGATGAGGTAGACCTTTCCAAGGTCGTGTTTGCCCAGACGACCCGCGCGGCCTAGCATTTGTTCGAACTCTGCGTTCGAAAGCCAATCAGCGCCCATTGCTAGGGACTCAAAGAGGACCTGGGACGCAGGCAGGTCAACACCGGCCCCTAGGGCTGCAGTTGTGACAACGCAGGCATGCTTCTGTTTGGAATAGGAGGCTTCTATTCTCCTGCGTTGAGAATAGGACAGTCCCCCATGATACACGGTACTGGTAACTCCATGCTCTCGCAGCCAATCACTGATTGAGTGTGCACGCCGCCTTGAGAAAGTGAAGATGATTGACTGACCCTTACTGCCCATGCTGCTCTTGTGACGGAACTCTTGCTGGACAAGCCTGCGCATCATTCTACGCTTGTCCTCATCGCTTCTCGCAAATACAAGATGACGTTCAAGTGGTACAGGTCGACCGGTGTAGTTCACCAGCTTGAAACCAAGGTCCTTCGCGAGGGATTCTGGTGACCCAACCGTTGCGGAAAGTGCCAAGACCTGTGCCCTAGGAGCATGAAACCTTATTCGCGACAAGAGCCCATCGAGTTCTGGACCTCGCTCCGGATCTGCCAACATCTGAATTTCGTCAACGATAATTGTTCCAATCTCTCCGAGCTTCGAGGACTCACCGGACCGGAATACGAAATCCAGAGCCTCGTAGGTGGCACAGATAATATCTGATTTCTCAATATCAGTATCCACAATGACTCTCGCTTCCCTCCCCACGTCTAGCCTTGACATCCCGACGCGGATGCCCACTCGCACTCCTATCTTCCGATACCGCCTTCTAAACAGCTCGTACTTCTCGTTTGTCAGTGCCACGAGAGGAGCGATATAGATCATCTTCCTTCCATTCATCGCCCCAGGAACACCCGCAAGCTCTGCGAGGAGTGTCTTTCCTGAAGAAGTAGAGGAAACAACCAACAGGTTCCTCCCTTCCTGAAGCCCAGCATCTAGAGATTGCTCCTGAATCGGCAAGAGTTTCTCAATGCCGTCTGAAAGAAGGACATCCATCATGCCCTCGGGAATGTTAAGGGTTTCAATCTTCTGACCCCTGCCGATGTCCCCAACATCGATGGTGTCAAAGAGTGTGAGATCACTCTGTTTAGTTGGGTCAAAGCCCGGTGCCAGAAGATCGAGTAGTCTTGGGACTGAGCGTACAATCCCGAGCTGCCTCTCAAGATGTTGAACCATGCTCCGGGAAAGCTTGATTCTCATACTCTTCAGGTCTGTTCGAAGGTCGCTTCGGGCACAAGTAAGACAGGATGCTTCGGTTTCAGAAACCTTGATTGCATTTCTTCTGGTAAGAACGGTCAAACGATTATCTCTCATGCAACTCTCACAGGTAGGAACCACTCTCGGTTTCTCAGTCTGAAGCCTTTGAAGAAGATTCGCAAGGTCACTTTGGAATGAAGGTTTCTGAGAACGCGGGACTATGATACTTCGGGCATTCCTAAGCAATGCATGCGATTCTTTTGGCTGATAGTACACAGGCTTGTTAAACTTGACAAACCAGAACCGTTTAATCTCAAGGAGGCCGTCTTTTCGATAGCTATACTCAACGAGGCCAGAGAGTTTGGCCCTCTGTCGATCTAGTAGGACGTCTGAGAAGACCTCTACTCTTGTGGTCATCTCCTGTCTGCCGCTTCGTAGCACAATTGTGTAGGGCTTGGAGAGAATCTTCTGAATGCTTGCGTCAGCTACCTCCAATTGATGGTCCTCGGAGTGGAAGCAAGACGCGGCTGCAATGACTTTTTCGGTACCGTCACAGTTCGAAGATGAAGGCGTCTGAATTATCTTGGACTATCGAGAGAGTTTCATCGTACTCATCACGGATTGCCTCTATCCCTGTCTTAGTGTCCGCTCCTGCCTTTTCAACAATCATCCAGTCAGACATTACCTGGATATCAACGAAGCTGCTGAACTTGAGATATGGAGTAGCCATCACCTTCAACCTATCGGCCTCTTGGTATCGCATCTTCTCGAACCATTCAACGAAGGGGCGATACATGGGACCGTTTGTGCCGGCCAGGATGAATCTCGCTCTTTGCGTTCCGGAGATATGTGAAACATTGATGCGTCTGATCATCTCGTCGTAATGTGCCGTTTGGGGTACACGTGCATTCTGCCTTACTTTGGCTAGGGGGTCAGCAGCGAGCACGTTTCCCTTTTCGACGACGAGCTCTCTGATGATAGTAACAATCTCCTCCTGCTTCTTTGTACCAAGTGGGTCGATCACCTCTGGATTGATTATGTCGACAAGAGGCAATGGTTCATCCATCCTTAGCTGTGTCGGATCGAACAGCAATGCTCCGAGCCGCTCAACTACGTCAACACGTCTGTTGCCACTAGTTGCTGTGCCCTTGAAGATCCCTGGCCCGACGAGAACCGATACGACTTTGTCCCCCCTGATGAGCGACCATAGCTGGCGTGACACCATCAGTGCTTTTCCATTCAACTCCGTATCCTTGAGAACACCAATGTCGAAGTCATATGCTTCCACGTCGAGGAGCCAGAATAGCGGTACCGAAGTCATTCGATACCCCCCAGTATCCCTGTACCAATGAAGCCTAGTACAATCTCAGCAGCTTTGTCATCTTGCTCATCCATAGACAAGCCACCCAACACGGATCGATAACTCTCCATAGTATCCTCACTTGTGGGTTCCTGTAGTTTGAATCGGTCCTCAAGTTCTCTAATGCATCGTTCGACAGCATCGAACACGCTGTTTCCCTGATACTTGAGATAGCGTATCACTCGACCAACACGGTCTGCCAAATAACTGACTCTTTCTTCCTCAGGTCTACGCCTAGCAAGTAGGACATCTCGCTCAAGGAAGTCAAACGGCGAAGTGAGGTCAGGTTCAGCTTTGCTGCCTCGAGTTGATGCCATTCCGACCGCAACGTAGGCAGACCGGTCTCCTCTCCCTGTTGGGCGGGGGGCGATGTGCACAAGAAGGTGGGCCGTTGCATTGACTGACATCTGATCCAACGGTTGTCCGAGATTGTCGATAAGTGTGTGGAGCCGCCCTGTTGACATGTCCATAGTTGCTGAGTCTGAAGCCTGTTCAAGTACGGCCGCGAGCTTCCTTAGAAACGCTTGATTTCTCCTTCGCAGGTGAGTAAGCCGTCCTCTCAAGGTACTGAGTTTCCATCCAGTCACGGCAGGACCAAAAGCTATCAGGACATCATCGCTTGTAGACTTAGGGTGCTCGGCAAGCCAAGTTTCAATCAGTGGAGCCAAGAATGTCTTTGCCAGTTTGATGCGAGAAGATAGAACAGGTATGACCTTCTCAATTGGGAGTGGCTCGTCCTCCAGAATGCTCTCCAAGTTGGCAAGTTCTCGAGTCTTCAGCTCAAGCTCTCTCACAAACTTGCCGTAGAGGTACTCAATCCACTTCCCTTCTCTCAGCGCAAACTCCATAACGTTTCCGGGGAGGTCTGGGACAGGATCGCCAATGCATGCAAGGCGTTCAAGCTCCCGAGATAGGAGACTGTTCGCGTCCCTTGCTTTCAGAATGCCATCAAGTTCGATCAAGTAGGCAACCGTTGCAATCTGAAACGAACATGAGAGCTTCTCTGAGATTCGTTCCGCCTCAGAAGCTGGCACTCTGCGAGCTCGTTGGCGTAGGTCGGCATGCGTTTCCGCAAACTCATGGACCAACTTCTGGCGGCTCGCGACAGCCAGTTTCTCGAGGTCAGGATCTAATAGCAACGGTGAACTCCTCTGTTATTTGACATGCATGCTATTATCTAGCCTTCTCATTTGGTGCTGAAAAAGTCAGCAAATATGTGTTATGTAGACCAACTCAAAAGAATCTGTAGGACTGACCTCTTGAGTGCCTCTAGACGTGCGCAGCACTCAACGACCCAAGATTGAGCTGGCCGCGAGCTAGATTCCAATTGACAGCAATAAGAAATGAATGCCAAATCCTATGAGTATTGACCCAATTGTAGTGGCCAAGGCCATCCTCAATGTCGAACGATGTCGACTGTGTTTAACATGAACGACAAGCCACCCAAAAGAGAAGAGTCCCAGAAGGATGAAGATAATCGAAATAGATAGCATGAATGTAACAGGCAGTTGTAGCATCAAAGAAACCTCTCACTACGCTTGTCCGCCACCGCCGATGGGGCTGTCAATTTAAACATCTCGGTTTCCACCCTAGACAAAGAACTCGAACTCGTTTTCGTACTTGACGTCATCAATGG
>JBHLRV010000165.1:0-4613 GCA_048882205.1 Candidatus Thorarchaeota archaeon
TCAAACTTGGTAAATCGAACTGTCAAGTCCCTCCAAGCCCATCCACAGAAGCCATCGGGCATCTTGAAACTGTGTTCGGCAATGAACTCCTGCCCTTCCTCAAAGAATTGACAAGGCGGTATCGCTTTGCCTGAGGAGGAGCGTGCCATTTGATGTCCAAACACTTCTTCCGGGCTGTACTTTCTTATCACGGTTATCTTCATTCTAGACAGTTGCATGGCTCCCATCTCTAAATTGAAAGAGAACCATATGCCTATTATTAGAATTAGGATTCGAGCCACCAATTGCACAGATTGGTGCTACTTCCTCCTTCCCGTTGCAGACCATTAGAGAAAGTCGCACCAAAAGGTGGGTTTGAAGTCCGTCAATCGTATTGACTCCACGATTTACGGCATGTCGATGTTGTTTCACTTGGGACTCTTTGCCATTGTCCTTGCAACGATTGTCAGAACAAGCCCCATCAGAACCAATGAGTGAGTGATAGCGTAGAATGCAATCAATAGTCCTGCCAGACCCATAGTAAGGAGTATCCATGTCAGAGTGATGATGAAGCTTATCAAACCGAAACCGGCTGCCACGCCTATAATGACCTTTCCAGTCCCAACTCGACGGGTAGTGAGAAGATACCCCCCAATGATTACCGCTATTCCACCGAGCCAAGAGATGAGCCCGAGTATGATTTGTATCAAATCAACTACCCAGAAAACAATTGCAGGCACCGGAAATGAATGGAGAAGGACATACAAACCTACTAGGAGATCCCAAATGGCCCCAGAGTAGTTGGCAACAATCAGCATTGTCCCCCCTACGAGGCAGAGGACGAATGGAGTCTGATTCTGTTCGACCATTGCGTTCACCGATGTGAGATTCGAACCCCCTTTTCTTTCCATTGTGAACGCAGGTAATCGATTTCTCATTGTGTCTTGATTTCGAAACACTATGCGGGTATTGCTTGCTCGCCTGCTATCACTTCTTCTCACTGGCCTGATACAAGTTAACGGAGTCGATCAGAAACAAGCCATTTATCATGGTCAGTGTGAACCAGTTGTCCTCTGGAGTGTCAGTATGTTCCTTACAAGAGAGGAAGAGCAATTCCTGCAGGGAGATCAAGGAGAAGCAATCCAATTAGCGATGGAGGTCTTAGTGAAGCTAGGTGAGATGTATGATGCAGACAGCATGATACAGATTGAGAACGTTCATGTTGATGCTTCAAGTTACTATGGAATCAAGGATGCAGGGTTGGAGTTCTGCGAGAATCTCGCTAGGGAAGGCGCGACCTATAAAGTCCCTACAACACTCTGCATCTCGTCCATTGATTTTGAGAGGCATTCAGAGTTTGATATTGCACAAGAGTGTGTGGAAAAGCAGCTAAGGATTGCCAAGGCCCATTTGAGCATGGGGGCGACTCCCAGTTGGACATGTGCTCCCTATCAGTGTGATGCTCCAGTCCGGTTTGGGCAGAATATCGCCTGGGGCGAGTCAAACGCCATAGCTTTCGTCAATTCAGTGATAGGTGCTAGGACTATTAGATGCGCTGATTTTGTTGATATTTGCGCGGCGATCACGGGTTTGATGCCTCAATTTGGCCTTTATCTTGATGATGAGCGAAGGGGGAGAATTCTCGTCAAGTTAGACGGACTGGACACCGGTCAATTCACGTCCGCTGACTATGCCGCTCTAGGATACTATGTGGGAAGGGTGGCAGATTCCCGTGTTCCTGTCCTGCAAGGGGTGTCGAAGACCGTTTCAGCGGACCAACTGAAAGCCTTCTCCGCTGCGGTGTCCACTTCCGGCTCAATTGGACTATTCCACATGTGTGGCATAACACCGGAGGCTAAGGATTTCAATGAGGCATTTGGGGGAGGAAGACCCTCAGAAACAATGGCATTTGGGAGAGATGAACTTGATGAGGTTCGGGACGATCTCGCGACTCATGGTAGAGCAGACCCCGAGATTGCGATTCTTGGTTGTCCCCACTATTCGGTGGAAGAACTTGGAGAATTAGCACGTTTCATCAAGAACAAGCGCGTGGCAGCAAACAAACATCTCTGGATTTTTACAAACAGATATGCTCAGGAAAGAGCAGAGCAAATGGGGATTCTGGATAGGATCCAAAAGACTGGTGCCAAGGTCATTTGCGACACATGCTTTCTTCTTTTCCCCACTGCGGCGTGGGAACTAGACTCAATTGCGACCGATTCTGCGAAGACGGCGCATTACGCCCCCGGACTCGGCGATTTCCGAGTTAGTTTCCTTGACAAAGCACAGTGTATTGAAAGTGTCATGAGATGAGAGTTGGTAGGTGAGAGAGATGAAGACATCCCGAATTCGGTGTAACCCGATGCTGCCAGGTGTTGCGAGCGGCACCGCGCTGGTGACATCTCAGCCTATCTGCTTTTGGGGTGGACTCGACCCCAAGACTGGAATAATCACGGAAAGAGATCATGAGCTGAAAGGCCAGAATGTTGGGGGAACTGTCTTTGTGTTTCCTACAGGAAAGGGCTCTAGCACCACTTCATCCATTCTTCTGGAATCTGTCAGATGCGGAACCGCGCCAGCAGCGATTGTGAACCTCAAAACGGAGCCAATTCTTGTAATTGGAGCAATCATCGCCGAGAAGCTCTATGATCGCATCATTCCCATTGTCGATACGCCGGAACGGGATCCAACTGGAGTCATCAGGTCCGGAGATTGGATTGAGGTCAATGCCTGTGAAACCGAGGGATGGATAGAGCTTCACCAGTGATTGATAGCAGTTGAGCATATTCGCCAGAAGCTTCTCGGTGTCGATCCTTCCTCACCAGAATGACCAGTAGAATGAATGAAAGTCCTGTTCGAGAGCCGATTCTCTGCAACCGATTCACTAGTGTCTGTAGTAGTAAATTCCCGACAAGTATAGGATGGCCAAAGATGAAAGCCATACTAAGAATACGAGGCTGGCTGTGGTCAATGCGGATATTTGTAGAACCAGAGTTGATGTCCACACGAGAGGCAATGTTAGAAGCATAAACAAGAAACCATTGCGAGCTGAAACATTACGAATATGCACAAGCCGCTCATCTTCGTATTTTTCTATGAACTGAAGAATCAGAAATGTACCGACTAATGAAAGAGGAATTGCAAAGAGAACTGTGTCCCATGGTCCTCCAATCCAGGGGTCTAAAACCCAAGCTAAAACAAGAATAAGAGCTCCAACAACTACGAGTACAGCTTGACTATGTTTCATTCTCGTCGTTTCCATAGCTGAATATCTCCTCGATTCTCATCTCAAACGTGTGGGCCAGCTTGAAAGCCAGCAGAAGCGAAGGGTTGTAGGTGCCTTTCTCCATTGATATAATGGTCTGACGGGTGACACCCAACCGATGCGCCAAGCCCTCCTGGGTCCAGATTTCAGGATTCGCGGCCTGCGCCATCCGTTCTTCGCGGATTTCCTTGACTCTATTGACAATCACACCGGCCACACTCGTTTATGATGTAAAGTGCACTTTACGTAAAGTAGACTTTACATATAAGCCTGTTGTTTCCAGTTAAGTAATAAGATGCCAACACCACGATGCTTCGCAATGATGAAACGTGCATTGGTCCGACCTCCTTGTAGACTATTCAGTAAATGCATCTCTTCGCATCCTGAACATCATAGTTTGAGCCTTCCATTAGCGCGACGACAGCACGCTGAATACTGTAGCGTTCTATCAGAGCTTGGGCTAGAGGTGATCACTCTCTCAGAGGATGAGATTCACCCAGACTCTTGCTTCGTGGAAGACACTGCAGTGGTTCTAGGTAGTCGAGCTTTCATAACTCGTATGGCACAGGAGAGTCGGCGGGGAGAGGAAGAAAATGTTCTGAGCACACTCAAGCAGTACAAGAGCGTGAAATCAGCAACGCCGCCCGCCACAATAGAAGGAGGGGACATCATACATCTGGATACCCGGCTGATAAGCGGCATAACTCAACGTACGAACAATGACGGCGTTGACCAGATGACTGCCTGGCTCGACGTGAACTCGGATCTTGTAGAGGATAAGTCTGTCATCCATCTCAAGAGTCACGTGACCTACATTGGAAATAACACAATCATTGTCACTGAGGCTTTTTCGAGTCATCCAGTACTTCGGAACTTCACCAAAGTGGTAGTGCCTCATGAGGAGCGTTACGCTGCCAACGCACTTGCCATTGGTGAAACAGTACTGATGTCGGCGGGACATCCACAGACCCAAACAATGGTCTCAGAACTAGGCTTCGAGATTCAGTCATTGAGAATGAGCGAGTTTGAGAAATGCGAGGGCGCTCTGACCTGCCTTTCGATTCTATTCTAGTCGTGCTCAGTTAGACGACATCTCGCAGGCAAGCGGTCCACTCATGGCGTAGGCGGAGTCCTCCAGAAGACCATTCCAGCGAATCTCTGAGGGGTAGTTGAAGTCTAGAAGCTCTCTGCATCTGCCGATCCATCTCCAACATGCGACACCGTCGACCATTTCGAGTCTGTACAGATTCGCCCTTGTGGCATTGAAACGGACCTCAAGGAGTGTCCCCTGTGGTAGATTCTCAATCTCGGCTACCTCAAGGATCTCCCGGCTGCTGTGGTTCACCTTGCCCCTTTGGGAGAGGTAGTA
>JBHLRV010000166.1:0-1600 GCA_048882205.1 Candidatus Thorarchaeota archaeon
ATCCATGGCCAGCGTGATGAGGTCTCCAAACATGATTTCAGCTACAGGTCGCAAACCGGTAATGGCTGCACCTATCGCCGCGCCGGCTATCGTGTTCTCAGAGATAGGAGTGTCCCTTACTCTTTCATCGCCGAACTCCTCGGCCAGACCTTTCGTGACCTTGAAGGCACCTCCCCAGTTCCTTCCGACGTCTTCTCCCATGATGAAGACACGCTCATCTCGAATCATTTCCTCACGAAGACCTTGTTTCAGTGCCTCTCTATATGTGACTTCAGACATCTAGGCCACCTCCATGAAGACATCCTCAAGTGTTTCCTCAGGCGAGGGAAGTTCTGATTTGATAGCGAAGTCAGCAGCTTTGTCGACCTCCTTCTGGAGAGTGTTGCGTATCTTCTCTGCTTGCTTCTCTGTTAGGGCCTTCTTCTCCAATGCGATGTTCTTGATTATTTCAACCGCATCTCTGGCCAACCAATGTTCAGCCTCTCCCTCCGGACGGTATTTTGCAGGATCGAATCGTGAGTGTCCCTTCATCCTATAGGTCTTACACTCAATCAGGCTTGGTCCACTTCCTTCTCTGGCCCTCTTCACAGCCTTTGCAGCCGCTTCATAGACCTCCAGGGCGTTGTTTCCATCTACTACCACCGAAGGCGTACAGTAGGCCTCTCCGCGGTCCGCTATGTTCTGACTGGGACAAGTAAGAGTGATTGGAGTCCCCATAGCATAGAGGTTGTTCTCAACAACCCACACAAGTGGGAGTTCCCAGATGGCCGCCATGTTCAATGACTCCCCAAACGTGCCGTTGTTTGAAGCACCATCCCCAAAGAAACAGGCTACCACTTCATCCGTCTTCCTCATCTTGGCTGAGAGCGCTGCACCAACTGCGATGGGCAGTCCGGAAGCTACTACGCCTGTGGCACCAAGAACTCCCACATCGAACTGCGTGATGTGCATGGAGCCTCCCTTTCCCTTGCATGAGCCTGTCTTCTTCCCAAGAAGCTCTGCCAATGCTGGCTTCATGTCCGCTCCTTTGGCGATTACGTGTCCGTGACCCCGATGAGTGCTCTGTATCCAATCGGTCTCTCTAAGGGCGGTTGTGACACCAGCAGCCACTGCCTCCTGTCCGAGATAGAGGTGCAAGGTTCCGGGAACAAGATTCTCTCCAAAGAGGTCCCAGACCTTTTCTTCGAACAGTCTAACCTTCAGAGTTCGAGTGTACAACTCGACAATGGTCTTCTTCTTGACAGCCATAACACATCTCATCCTTTCTTGATGAAGGTGGATTTCAGCCGCATCCCAGAACTATGTCTGATAAAGGCTTCGAACTGGTCGATGGAGAAGGCACAGGTTTGTGTCCATGGGTACACAGGAACCATCTTATTGGTCCTACGTCAGTCTGATGAGTAATCAGGGATGCGGGCCCAGGTCAGTGCGTTTGGAATAGAAAGATGGGTTTCTCCCCCCGCATCCCTATTCTTGCTGCTTTGACATGACCTTCCTAGCAACATGTTGTGCTATTCCTGTTGACACCAAGACACTCATATCTTGGTTTTTAGCACGATTTCTCAATTCTTGGCCGGTGTTGTCGATGAGCAATGTTGGT
>JBHLRV010000166.1:1610-4580 GCA_048882205.1 Candidatus Thorarchaeota archaeon
GCTCATCGACAACACCGGCCAAGAATTGAGAAATCGTGCAAAGAACCAAGATATGAGCAGTGTTGGTATCAACGTCGTCTTGACCTCGGGTCGAACCCTCAAACAGGGAAAGGGAATGGAGCTTGGAAAGCTCAATCGAGAATATATTGAGGCAGTGGCCATCTGTGAGATGGATAGCACTACTCTCAAGTCCCTTGGAATTGAGGCTGGAGATCCTGTTCGTGTCGAAACCGTATTTGGCAGTGTTGTGGTGCATAGCAGCCTGGACAGAAGAGCTGAGCCAGGGGTTGCATTCATTCCTTGTGGACCATATGCGAATGCAGTCACGGACTCAGACACGCTAGAGAGCGGAATGCCTGCCTTCAAAGCATTGGATGCAAAGCTGTATCCTGCTAAGGGTGAGGCAGTTCTGAATACTGAAGAACTTCTCAAGCAGATGTTGGAGGGATCCTAAATGAATCAAGAAACTCAGGTCTTCGAGCACATCGTCTGTCCTTTCTGTGGATGTTTGTGTGACGACATTCAGCTTGAGGTCGAAGGAACTCGGATCACCAAGAATGAGATGGGTTGTGCCATCAGCAAGGCAAAGTTCCTGAGTCATCATGAAGACCGTATTGCGAAGCCTACGATCAAGCGGGGTGATACTCATGTGGAAGTCACTCTTGAAGAGGCAATAGACAAGGCAGTCGAGATCCTTGCTGATGCCAAGCGTCCGCTTGTCTACGGTCTGAGCTCCACCGAGAATGATGCCCACAGAGAGGCCTATAAGATTGCAGAAACGATTGGAGGTGTCGTAGACAACACTTCTTCAGTCTGTCATGGTCCCACCATAATGGGAACTCAAGAGTCAGGTGAAGCCGCAGGCTCATTGGCAGAAGTGAAGCATCGCGCAGATGTGATAGTGTATTGGGGCTCAAACCCACAGTTCGCTCATCCCAGACACATCAGCCGATATATCCGGACTCAGGGTGAGTACATCAAGGATCCAAGGGCAGATCGGAAGATCTGGGTCTTTGATATCCGAAAGACCATAACTGCCAACATGGCGGATGAGTTCGTGAAGATTGCACCCGGACGGGATTTGGAGGTCATTAGCGCTCTCAGGGCAGTATTGAGAGGCCATGAGATTGACGTTTTCGAAGCCGGCGGTCTCTCCATTGAGAGGATTGCTGAGATTGTGGAGGCTTTGAAGAGTGCGAAGTACGGGATTCTATTCTTCGGACTCGGACTGACTCAGTCGGCTGGACGGCATAGGAATGTGGATGCAGCTATTCGGCTGGTTCAGGATCTGAACTCTCACGGCAAGTGGAACATGATGCCCATGCGAGGTCACTACAATGTGGCCGGAGCGAACAAGACTTCTACATGGCAGACTGGATACCCCTTCGCTGTGGACTACGCTAGAGGCTATCCGAGGTACCAGCCTGGAGAATACACCATAGTCGACATGCTAGCCCGAGGTGAACCCGACGCTTTGCTCAACATAGCTGCAGACCCTGCGGCCCATTTTCCACGCAGAGCTGTTCAGCATATGGCTAAGGTGCCAATAATCAATATAGATCCCAAACGCAGCATGACTTCTTTGTTGGCTGAAGTCAACATCCCTGCGGCTTTGGCTGGAATCGAATCCGATGGTGCAGCTGTCAGAATGGATGGGCTCCCACTCTATCTGAAGAAGGTCATAGATCCGCCTGAGGGAGTCCTGCCTGACCGAGATGTGCTACGAATGATACATGAGAAACTGGAGAAGGTGGTGAAGTGATGGCCGGCAATATCATTCTGAAGAACGGTCGGATCTATGATCCAAAGAACAAGATTGATGGAGAGATCATGGACATCTCGATAGCAGATGGCAAGATTGTCGATAAGACTGAGGGTAAGGCAAAGACGATTGACCTGAAGGGTCGAATGGTCATGGCCGGAGGTGTTGACATGCACTCTCACATTGTCGGTAGCAAGCTCGCCTTTGGTAGGGCCATGTGTCCCGAGGACCATAGGATTGATCCTGTACCCAAAACAAAGGTCACGCGAGGTGGTGTTGGACATACGATGCCAAACTCATACGTTCTAGGCTACCGCTACTCTGCCATGGGATATACAACTGTAATCGAGCCTGCTCTTCCTGCTTTGAAGGGCTTAGGTAGCTGGGAGGAACTTGAAGACCTGCCCAACCTGGATTCAGGTCTACTACCTCTCTTCTGCAATAGCATGATTACATTCCATTATGTCCGAGAGAAGGATCTCAGTGGATTGGCCGCATACATTGCTTGGGTACTGCAAAAGGTGGGTGGTCTGGGAGTCAAGGTTGTGAACCCGGGTGGAACCTACGCGTGGGCTCATGGAATGAATGTGAGAGAGCTTGATACTGAGGTTCCCGATTGGGGCATCACGCCAAGAGAGATCATGAGGTATCTATGTGAGGCAACGGAGACTCTAGGCCTACCTCACTATATGCATCTGCATCCAAACAACCTCGGTCGAATTGGCAACATAGAAACCACGATTGCACAGCTGGATGCTCTAAAGGGAGTAAAGAGCTACAAAGGACGCAAGCAGTATGTACATCTTACTCACATGTCGTTCGAATCCCTTGACATGGTTGATGACGAGAAAGCGAAGCCGGACTGGAGATGGGTTGCTTCTGGTGGACTCAAGCTGGCCGAGTATATGAACAAGAATGACCATTTCACAGCGGACCTGGGTCAAATCACCTTCGGTCCTGCCACCACGATGACAGGCGATGGCCCCTTCCAGTTCACACTATTCCAGATGACCAAGGGGAAGTGGGCGAACATAACAGTAGACGTGGAGATGCCAGGTGGTGCTGGCGTTGTGCCCTATACCTTTGACCCTAAGTCTCCAGCCAACGCAGTACAATGGGCCATTCCACTGGAGTTTGCCCTGAGCGTGAAGGATGTCTGGCGAGTCATTATGAGCACCGACCATCCCAATGCGGGGCCATTCACAAAG
>JBHLRV010000167.1:0-2026 GCA_048882205.1 Candidatus Thorarchaeota archaeon
GATGATTGCACTCAAAGAATCGCATGTTAGAGAGCGAATCTACTCGGATCTCGGAAGTCGTCATCGAGTGAAGCGAGGTGAGATTGAGATAGGGACTGTTAAGGAGATCAAGCCGGAGGAGGCAACTGATTTGGAGCTAAGAAGAATCCTCGGCGTGGAGAGCGATGTCTGATGGCAGAAGACCAAAGAAACCTACTCCAGAAGCTGTACGTGGAACAGCAACTGACAGATTCGAACATCAATGTGCTACGCCAGCAGATAGAGGTCACCCAAGTTCTTTTGGGTCGTTATCAAACTGGTCTAATGGTGCTCAAGGAGCTAGAGGACAAGGAAGACGGTGAAGAGATGCTCATGAACGTGGGCGGAAGTGTATTTGTCCAGGCGAAGCTCATCAACCCGAAAGAAGTAACTAGAGCTCTCGGAAGCGGCGTTAGAATTGAACAGACCCTTGAGGAGGCAACAAAGGGAGTCGAACAGGCCGTGGAGAGCCTCGGGAAACAGTACGAAGCACTCGTGGCGGAGCATGAGAAGATGGTTAATCGCTCGGCCATCTTGGAGGCCCAGATGAAACAGATTGCTGAGCAGATCCAGGCTCAGGGGGCACAATAGATTGTTCGAGAAGCTCCGGGGTGCTGTAGATTCTGCGGTCACGAAAGTAAAGACAAAGGAACTGAACGAGAAGAACTTGGCTGACGCCGTCTGGGACCTCCAGATGGTACTAATCCAGAACGATGTAGCTGTAGAGGTGGCAGAACACATCTGCAATCTCACCAAAGATAAGCTAATGGGCTCAAGAACAGGCCGCCTTGAGAATACTGGCAAGTTGTTCAGAGCTGCGATTTATGATTCGATTCTTGAAGTACTGACACCTGAGCAGCCGCTTGATCCGCTCGAGTTCGTTTCAGCAAAGAAGGCCAAAGGCGAACCAACTGTCATTCTATTCGTTGGCGTGAATGGGACGGGAAAGACCACAACCCTGGCGAAGATGGCCAGCTTGTTCAAGAAGAAGGGCTACTCAGTAGTAATCGCGGCTGGCGACACATTCCGTGCCGGAAGCATTGAACAACTTGAGAAACATGCAGGCAGCCTTGGCGTAAGAGTGATCAAGCAGCAGTATGGCTCTGATGCGGCCGCAGTTTCGTATGATGCTGTTGCTCATGCTCGTGCCAAGCATATTGACGTCGTGTTGATAGATACTGCTGGAAGAATGCAAAGCAACAAGAACCTGATTGCGGAGATGCAGAAGATTGCGAGGATCACAGAGCCGGACCTGAAGATCTTCGTGGGAGATGCTCTTGCAGGAAATGATGCTCTCTCGCAAGCAAAGGAATTCAATGATGCGATAGGCATTGACGGAGCCATATTGACAAAGGTTGATGCAGACCCTTCAGGAGGGGCAGCCTTGTCAGTTGCATTTGTCACTGGTCGACCAGTGATCTATGTGGGAGTGGGGCAGCGCTATGAAGACCTTCAGAGCTTCGAGCCAGAGTGGTTTGCCCAAAGGCTTGTGGCTGGGCACTAGCGAGGGTGGGCAGTTTTATTACGAGGGTCAATAAGAGAGCCCCATATCTATTCTGTCAGCAGAGGTAACAAGTGTGAGTTTCAAAGGCCGGCACTTTATTGATCTTTCAGATTTCAAGAGGAAAGAACTGAGAGAGTTTCTGGACAAAGCACATGACCTCAAACGAATCCAGAAACGTGGGGAGCCTCATGAGGTTCTCGAGGGGAAGTCAATGGCAATGATATTCATGAAGTCCTCCACACGCACACGCGTTTCGTTCGAGGTTGGCATGACCCAGTTGGGAGGACATGCATTATACCTTCAGCCGACTGGTACACAGCTCGGAAGAGGTGAGACCATCGGTGACACAGCGAAGGTTCTGAGCAGATATTGTGATGTGATAATGGCGCGTGTATTTGGTCATAATGAGGTTGTTGAGCTTGCAGAGAATGCAACTGTGCCAGTGGTCAACGGTCTCTCGGACTTCAATCATCCCTGTCAGATAATGGCAGACATGATGACCAT
>JBHLRV010000167.1:2126-4576 GCA_048882205.1 Candidatus Thorarchaeota archaeon
ATCAATAGATCTCTTCTTGCAAATGCAAAAGACGACGCAATAGTCATGCACTGCTTACCAGCACACCGTGACGAGGAACTCACTAGCGATGTAATGGACGACCCTGTTCACAGTGTTGTCTTTGACCAAGCAGAGAATCGTCTACACGCCCAGAAGGGCATACTTGCACTCATAGTCTAAGGGGCAATTGAATTGGCTCAAGAGATCGTTGCCATAGGCAGAGTCAATATCGATATTGCTATGGAAGTCGCCAAACTTCCGGCGCGGAACGACCATATAGTAAGTGACGCCGGATTCGTTTCCATGGGTGGGTCTGCGGCAAACTTTGCTGCTCAGTCTGCTCGTCTGAGTGTCAAGACAGGGATCTTTGCCTGTGTTGGTGACGACCTCTATGGACAGCAGGCGATGAAAGAACTCTCCAATGCCGGAGTGGACACAAGCTGCATCTTGGTGTTGGACAAACAACCCACCGGACTGTTCTTTGTTGCTCAACAGCCAGATGGAAAACGACTTGTCGTCGCAGAGCCGGGTGCAAACAGGTTTCTCGAGAAACACCTTCTGGATGAAGAATATGTTGCTCGCGCAAGAACAGTCCATGTTGCGGGTGGATTCCCGATGATGGCTGCTAGAGCACTTGAGATAGCCACAACGAATGGAATGGTCTTCTCCTTTGATCCAGGGAGAGCTGCCAGCGGAATGGACATGACGAGTCTCTTGCGCCAGACTGATCTTCTGTTTGTCAATCAGGGAGAACTCAAGGACTATTTCAAGATCAGTCCAACCGAGAATGCCCTCAAGTCGTTTGCGAAGACAATTCCGGGTATAGTTGTTGTGAAAAAAGGGACAGAGGGTGCAGCAGCAACAGACGGATTCGAGTATTACACATCTCCGGTGTTCGAGGTAAAGGCAGTCGACACACTTGGGGCAGGTGATGCATTTGCTGCCGGATTTGTAACTGCATGGACTCGCTCAGAGAACATTGAGATGGCTCTTCATGTTGGCAATGCAGTTGCAGCTCTAACCATAACTGAGAGAGGCGCGCAGAATGGACAGCCGACGATGGATAAAACATCAAGGCTGCTGAAGAAGCATGGGGTGTCGATTGCGCCAATCCTCAAGACGTTCAGGAAGCGCAAGCGTAGAAAGAAACAGACGAAGTAGGTAATACGTCGGTAGTATTCCGGTTTTTGTTGGCAGAACACTCCGATATTGACATAGAACCAAAGGTGAGAGTGAGCTAATGCACCCTTTGCTTGAAGAGGTCCTCCGTAGTCAATCGGGCAACAAACGTGATCCTGCTACCGCCAGGCAGTCAAAGAAACGAAGAATTGCAGCAACAACTGATGATGAACTAGCGGACCTGCTTGAGTCTGTCACAGCTAGGATTCTGGTCGTAGGTGTTGGTGGAGCAGGCAATAATGCAGTGACACGCATAATGGAGGTTGGGGTGGAGGGCGCAGAAACCCTCGCAGCCAATACAGATGCGCAGGACCTATACTTCTGTAACTCAATTCACAAGTTGCTCTTAGGAAAGGAGACTTGTGGAGGTCTGGGAGCAGGCAACGACCCTGATGTTGGTGAGGCGGCTGCGCTGGAAACCTATGATGTGATAAAGGATGTAATTCGAGGGGACTTAGTGTTCATAACAGCCGGAATGGGAGGCGGCACGGGCACTGGTGCAGCACCATTGATTGCAAAAGCTGCTAAAGAAAATGGTTCACTTACGGTTGCAATTGTGTGCTTGCCGTTTGAGGTTGAGGGGGAAACTCGAAGGAGAAACGCAACTCGCGGCCTTACTGCTCTGATGGAACATGTGGATACTCTGATAGCTATTCCGAATGAAAAGCTACTGGAGATTGCTCCTGATCTGTCATTGCCAGAAGCATTCATGGTGGCCGACGAAGTACTTGTGAGAGCTGTAAAAGGGATTGCTGAGCTGATATCAAAGCCTGGTCTTGTAAACTTGGACTTCGCAGACGTCCGCACTACTATGAAGAATGGTGGCGTTTCGATTATTGCACTTGGAGAAGCTCAGGGAGAGAACCGGGCTGAAGAGGCCGTCATAAACGCTCTAAGGAATCCTCTGATTGACGTATCAATCGAGAACGCCCGAAACATCCTGGTGAATGTCAGTGGTAGTACGGACCTCCAGCTAGCTGAAGCCAAACACGTTGTCGAGCTTGTTACTGAGCAGGTCAATCCAGGTGCCGAGATCATTTATGGGGCATTGATATCACAGGAGCTTGAAGACCGACTTCGCGTCACAATCATAGCGTCTGGGGTCAATTCACCCTACATATTCGACAAGACGGATCGGGTCACACCACTAGCAGATGACTTGAAGACAGACCTAGGTCTGCCCCGGCTAGAGAGTGCATCCTTGGGCCTTCAGGAAGGGTTAAAAGAACACTAAAACTGACAGCAGTCGATTCTGAGATTACTGATGCATT
>JBHLRV010000168.1:0-4553 GCA_048882205.1 Candidatus Thorarchaeota archaeon
GAGAAGACCTCCCAAGAGCAGGTCAAACATGAAACTGAGGTTTCTGTATAGCAGGAATGTATTCTCGATTATCGCTACAGAGCCCAAGAGGACATAGAACCCTACCAGAATTGCTAGGACGGATTTGCTCAACCTGAGTTCTGGTGGAGTCCCAAGGCTGAGTATGAGCAGTACAACGAAGATCATGCCTGCCATATAGCTCGTCATATCCTTCACAAACGTAAACGTCCAGAGAGATGCAAAATAGAGCCCGTCGGGCGTCCATCCAGCTGGTATTCCTGTGAACATGGCGACTTGAATCGCATTCTCAACTAGATCGCAAACCCCCGTTGTGATCCCCAGAGCAAAGGCCAGCTTGGGAAAGAAGTCCCCACTCTGCTTCGTCAGCAAAAAGAGACCATAGAAGACAGCCAAATACCCCACTATGAAGAACATGTCGAAGACTAGTCCAGCAAGTCGAATTCCAATGTCAGCGGCTGACGCACTACTGAGATTGCTTATGATAGTCGTCGGGTCCATAGCCACGTGGAGCTGACTCTCGCCGCCAGTAATGAGCGTCACAGCCACTAGTCCTAGAGTCATCAAGAACCCGATGAAGACAAAGACAGCGGCGAATCGCAGACTTTCACTTATGTTGTCAGACATTGATGTCCCCTCAATCTATAGTACTCAAATGGGTCAACTGGCGGCTTATATTCTAGATGTCGAACCCACATGTCCGTGTAGACATCGGATCTCCGAGCTCATACCGCTTACTCATTCGTCCCGAAGGACCTGCCATGCTAGGCATGTACCAACAGTTTCAAGAGGATGCCACTTCTCAGCCAACTTCTTTACCTTAGAAGGAGTCGGCATCTCATCCAGCCCGTACAGCTTCATTACTCCCTTGCGAACACCGAGGTCTCCCGGGGAGAGAACGTCTAATCGACCTAGAGAGAAGATCAGATACATGTGTACCGTCCACTCACCCACCCCTTTGATAGCTGTGAAGAGTTCGACAATATCAGTACTGGAGAGCCGTTTGAGTGCATCAAGACTGTTGTAGCTTCTGAGGATTCCTCCTTTGCCAAATGCTGTGGCAACGTTGTGGAGGTAGGAGGCCTTCTGTCTGGATAGACCAGCACTTCGAAGTTCTTCTTGAGAGGTTGCGAGGAGCAATTCTGGAGTCAGATTTCCTACGAGTTCAAGCATTCTGTTATGAATTGTTCTAGCTGCCTTTCCTGACAACTGCTGGAAGATTATGGATCTCACGAGCATATGGAATGGAGGTTCCTTGGAGGGTTCAAGCTCCAGCCTCCTAGAGTTGATAGCATCTTTTAGCTCCGGGACCTTCTTGACGAATCTACCGAGTACTCTTGCGGTGAAGACGTTTGGCATTGACTCATTCGAGGAGCATCACTCTGAAGAATTGTACGGCTGACGCAACTATTCGACCAAGTTCTAACGAGAGTCGAGACTGAGAGCTCTCCATGTTCTGGTTTCATGCTGGAAGCTCTGTGTATGTGCCACTCTCGATGACGTCATCGGGTAGCCTCGATGAGAATTGTTGCAGACTAGAGATGAGCCTATCTCTTTCAGAGGGCATTACAGCTAGAAATGAGACAGTGCTATTGTATGCGACAACGTTGTTACTGATGGTCCAGTGGCCCACAGCCTCCCAATCACTCGGGATGAATCCGACCAGGTAGATTGCTGCTATCTTGACACCAAGGGCCGATGCTATGCTTCTCAAAGTGTCTGCACTCATTGAACCGTTGAGAAAAGACTCACCTATGTCCAACGTGGCGAGACCCCACTTGTCAACACACACTATGTCTGTGAGGTAGTTGGCGTAGCCGATATCGTTCAACATGACGACTTCGCCATAGTAGAACTCATCCAGAAAGGAGGCCATCTCATAATGCTGATCGTGAATGTTGGTCGATGCGATTGGAGTCCAATACAGACACAGAGCACCTCGTGCTGCTAGTGGTGTCACAAATAGTACAATTAGGGCGAGTCCATGGATCCGGTTCTTGCTATCGCCGATGTGTGGATACTGAACACTGAATGGAGCTAAATCTAGCTCGGTGAAGAACTTGTGACCTTGGATTGAGACCGTGAGTATGCCAAGTGCGACTAGGTATGCCTCATACCTGAAGAACCATCCAATTCTGCCAAGCTGCAAATGCAATAGACATGCAGAGATGAACAACCATTTCATCACGTTAGTGGTCGTCCAGGATTCTTGGTCCTGGTCAACAGGTAGTTTGATAGATGCCATAAGAAGCACAAGTAGATGCGGTGAAACTATCAAAGAGCCAATACCTCGTACGAGAAACCAAGCCAGACCCAAGCTAAAGGCGTCCGCTCCCTTCACTATCAGGGAGTTCGGAAGAAGTAACCAACCATTCAACATCGAGACAATGCCATATGTAACCCATGGTAGAGCCGCCATGCCAAGGACAGCAAGTGCAAAGACCCATCGTTTCCTCAGCAAGAACAAGACGATTACTGGCAAGACTAGGAACGCTGATTCAAACCGTGCCGCAGAAATAAAGAAAGTGACGACCATCAAGAGTGCTGACTGCCGGTAATCGCTTTCTTCTGCAACGATGATTCTTGATGAGAGTACCATGAACACCAATGAGAAGATAATGTGAAGGATGTGCTCCATCCCCGTGAAGACGAGGCCGGGAATGGAAGTGAAGAAGACGAATGACACCAATACAGCCATAATGTATCCTTCGCTCATATCCATGTTCTTGAGAAGTGCGTAGATTGTCACAACCGCGACGGTTGACAACAAGACGTTGAGAACCAAGGGGACCATGTCGTTTACGCCAACTAGCCAGAATCCTATACTGATTAGCAGGTTCCAGAGTGGAGAGGATGAACTAGAGCTGAACCCATATCGGGTCACTCCGAACACAGAAAACTCGTTCAGGTTGCGGGAAATAGCCATGTGAATGTACGCATCGTCAATTGTATAGACCAACTGACCAGAATTCATTGTCAAGACTGCAACGAGTAGCACAAGCAGCGACAACCACAGGCATGAAAGAGCAATCAATAGTGATTGATGTTTCACCCCCGGTTCACTCTCCTCGTGTCTTTCCTTAGCGCACGTCTAGCCCGTTTAGATGGCTGGTTCGCGAACGGCTGTCATCTTATAAATGATTTACCTACATTATCTGACTCCAACAGGCCATATTCATTTGCCGGCTTTCAGACAGAGACCGAAACGACATGTGTGCGAAACTTCGTACAGGAAGCCACCGTTAGTACCCACTAGAATCTGAGCGGATTGCGTCTAAGACCTGTCCGCGAGAGTTCGATCAGAGTGCCCTCCTTGGGCTCAAATGCCAACACGACCCGAGTGTCTTTGGGAAACATCTTCATGTATGGAAATCGGGACTCAAGCTTATTCCAATACTCATCGAACTCGGAAGATTCAGAGGAGTATATCACTCCAGAGGCCAGAATTTGCAGCACCCTGAAGCTATCTGCAGTTCCCGGCGCAATTGAATCATGAATCTCATAATGCACCCACGGATTCTCTCTGAGATTCTGCACTGCAACATGGTTTCTCGAGATCTCAACGAACACCAGCCAATCATCTGATGCATATTCATGGGGCGTTGCATTGGGGATACCGTCTTTCGACGCTGTGGCCATAGTCAAGGTCAAATGTTCCCTTAGGAAAGATAGCGCACCCGTCTTGACCTCGGACATGTCTTCACTCATGGCTGCTGTTTTGGGAGGATTGGGTTGAAAAGGCGTGTGGTCGAAGTATATGGTCAAAGGACTGCTCCACAGTTCTTGCATCTTGAGCTGATGGCTGTGTTGTCGAACTCACAGTACGGACACTCAAGTATGCCCCCGATTTTCTCGAATGTTCTTATTGATGAACGATCTAGACCTTTGAGCTCAAAGACTTCATCAGATGTCGGATCGTAGACTCGTATCATGTAGACTGGCCGATTGTTGCTTCTGTGTGAAACACTTGCTTCGAGAAACTGCCCTATCGGTTTCCCGACGAAGTGGTCCAGCGGAATCTCCCTGATGACTTGACCTCCCCTGGCCTCAATGATCCTCTCTGAAGTCAGATAGTATCTGGTTCTTCTGGTGCGAACAAATGAGCCGAGTATGATAATCACTCCAATCAAAGTGAGAAAGACAAGCGGTCCAGCCACTGCCATTCCGAATTCTTCGAACGCGACCAGTGAGAGTGCTGGCCCTCCCATGAGGACTATGAAACCAACGAAGATGATCCAGAAACCGGTCCCTGCCCTCCGGGTCCACACGATACTCTCTCCTGGCCAGAGTCCCTCTTTGGGAGGGTCAAAACGATTTGTCACTGATGTAGCTCCTAGTTGGGTAATTCTCCCACCTTGATAGAACATTGCAACACATTCAATTTGAGTATTCTTCAGAGGAATCGACTGCTGTTCAGCAGGCTTTTATTGACCCTCTCAATACAGTGAAAGCTCTGTCGCCCACTGATGTGGTTCGTGGAAGAATCGGGAATGAGGATGGATGACCGACTATAGCCGACTCATTCTTAGAATAGG
>JBHLRV010000169.1:0-4534 GCA_048882205.1 Candidatus Thorarchaeota archaeon
AGAGAAGGAGCCAGCTCTCCGTTTCAGCGTCATGGTGTTTCTCCAGCCACAACCGCCAGTCAGTCCTGCTATTGAAGAAAAGTGTCCCCTCTGTTTCCATGACTCTGTGACTGTCATGACGGGCTAAAAACTTACCAGAGTTCAAATCTTCGGGAAGAATCTGCCTGTTCTTGCGACATAATCATCGTAGACGTCGCCAAACAGGTCGTGAAGCATCTCCTCTTCTCCCCTTGCTTGAGCTGGGAGGAAGGCGACGGCGACTAGTGTTAGAACTGTGAGCCATATGCCAGTAGCCAGAAAGAGAAACAGACCGAAGAACACCTTGCTTACGTACATGGGGTGACGGACCCACCTGTAGGGGCCTCCCGTTGCGAGGACATATTCCTCGTGATCAGACCTATACAAGGCGTGTTTTCCTTGCATAGGTCTGGTGGCCGGAATGTAATTGACATTGAAGTACATCACAGCGATTGCCCAAGTATATGTTATCCAGATTCCGAGTATCCCGACCCAGTTCACTAGCAACGGAAGATCGAACGCAATGAGCATGGCAGTGGTCTCCCAGAAGTCGAAGATGGTGACGCAGAAGACCAGAATTGTGAGGAATGAGTTCACGCCCAATCCCGCCGCAACACCTAGTCTTGACCAATGAGTTCCCGGGAGTTGGTCTTTGATGCCGGGCGGAAATCTGTCAATGGCTATTGTACCAGCAGGTAGTTTTGACCTTCTCCACCTCTTCAGGATCAATGAGATGATGGCCGTCAGAAGCCATGCTCCTAGAAAAGTGATCAAAAGCTCAAAGCGGCCAAGCACTGTTCAACTCCTCCAGATTTCATCTGACTTGTCGTTTCGGTGGTCTTGATCTGCTGCAGAACTACAATCATTGCTTCCTCCTATAAGCCCTGTCACCGCTTGATTCAGGAATGTCTGGACGAACCAATGGGGAGTCAGAAAGGCTGCTCCCTTCTTTGACTATTCCTCTATTGCTCCTCCGATTGACCGGAGATGTTGTCGAAACGTGTAGGAGGGATCTTTCTCTCTCTTCTTGAGGTATTCATCGAACCTCAGCTGTTCGCTCAACGTCTTTCCTTCCTGAATCGCCTCAACCTGTCTACGTTCCGTCTGACCGATTGACTGCGCCATATCGAGGACATATGAAACCCTGTCAGAGGCCACGAAGACCACACCGTCACTGTCGCCGAATACTACATCCTGCCGGGTGACAAGTTCCTCTCCGAACAGTGCAGACTCCAGGGCGTCAATCGGTCGAGCACGGAGCACCGTGGGTCCTGCAGGATAGCTACCATAGGAGAAGAGCGGCAGTCCAATCTTCTCAAGCTCTGGTCCATCTCTATGTGCGCCCCAGACAACTGCACCAGAAATGCCCACTGCTCTCATCTCGAGTACAGTGAGGTCTCCGACAGGTCCCTCGTCCATTCTACCGCCGTTGTCTATGACCATTATGTCCCCATTTTTGGAATTGCGCACTCCTTCAAGGAAGATGTCGACACTCCCATAGTGTTTCACGGGCAGGGCCATCCCAGCAATCTTCATTCCATGCTGGAGTGGTTGAATGCCAGGTGGAGCGATTCGGAGCGGCACCTTCAGCCTTACACATGCGTCGGCCACTAACGGCGTTGAGAGCTCAGCGAAGGTCTTGGAAATCGACCTGTTGAACTCCTCAGAGTCCTTATCCTGCCTTCTCATGAATCAATCGACCCGACTGTAACTGTCGCCAAATCAATTTCATTCTTGTGCCATACCATGACGGGTCTGAAACAGCTTGGTTGTCGATTCTCAAGTCAGGGTGCGGTTTCACCTCTACCTGCAGCGAAATAGTAGGCAATCACGGATGCTACGAAGCTACCAAGCACTCCTAGAATTGCGTTGAATTTGTCTAGGTCAAGCTGGTTGAATACCGTCATCACTACAACCAGCGTGAACAATCCTAGAATCCATACCGCCAGCACGGCTCTCATGTATTTGCGTAGACTTAGCATCCGCACCACACTCTCTCCTGCACTCTGAAGTGCTTGGAGTGCAGCCAGAATCAAGGTCTCGTTTATCATGATGATGAAAGCGATGCCTATCCCCAGTCCAATGCCAAGCGCAAGTGCCAGTGCTGTGACAGTGTCTGTCATAAGCCAAAGTAATGCAACAGCGAGAGTGAGCAGCCAACCTGCGACGAGCCAGCCTATGAGGCCCGCCCACATCTGCGTGTTCTCTTTTGTCATCTTATTTCCCCTTCCCTTGCATCCCCGTATACCATGGGACAGTCCTTCTTAAAACGTGTTGTTTCAAGTGGTCGCGTCTTGAGCTCGACTTTGAGAGTGAGGTCAGAACGAGATCGCAAGGGGATTCGACCTCCACTGATTCCCACTTATGAACGGTCAAAGGTCAGAAAGGAAAGTTGCCTTCGAGAAGAAACCTCATATGCAACCCTTCCTTGTATTTGGTTCTACATTCCGCTGGGGCGTATAGCCAAGCATGGAAGATGATGTCGGCGGTGGAAAAGTCCGCTGTTGTGAGTACTGTGGGAAGAATGAGCTAAGCAGGTGGTGGAGCGGACGCAAGAAGTATTGCTCGAAGGAGTGTCACGCAGCCGACATGCGTCATCATTACTTGGCGATGACGTGTATGGAGGGCATCGTTCCGGTGTTTGGAATTGTGGCCATTGTGCGATCGACCGTTGAAGGTACGTTGACCATTGATATGTCGGGATTGCCACTGTTCCTGCTTGGGACTCTTATTCTTGTGGGTCTTGTGTACATGACTGTCCTTGGATATAGAACGGCCCGTCGTACAGCAAGAGCCGAAACTAAGCCCGTGTATTGAGTCAACCTCGTATGGTCTGTCCTGAAAATGCTCCGAGATGCAGGAGTTGATCGAGCCATCAACCGAATCACAAATGGGTTTGTCCGCTACTTCTGTTCTGTGGACTTCACGTGCTCAGCGATGTGTGGCGCCACTAAGTCAGGTCTGTAGAGTGTTTCCACATGATTGAGATTGGCCAAAGCTACAAATCTACAGTTCGCCATGCCCTCGACACATTTCTGTGCACTAGAGTACCAGGCATCATCCTTACCTATGAAGACCATGACCGGGACCGTTGTTGTAGCAAGAGCGTTCTCGAGTCCGAGCTGCTCCCTCTTGGATAACATTGCCATAAGGGCGTCTAGGTCGTTGGCCATCAGCTGTTTTCGCATGGATGGAGTCAACCTCTTCCCAAAGTATTCCGAGGCGGCTTTCATGGCAGCATCCATTCCTCCCTTGAATATCTCGAGCCATCCCTCCTTCCACGGGCCCTGGTCATAGGGTTGAGCCCCTCCGATGATCACCGAGTGAAAACGGTTGGAGAAGAAACGCAAGATTCCAAATCCAATCCATCCTCCCATTGAATATCCAAGGAAGTGTGCTTTGTCTATTGAGAGATCATCCAGTACAGCGACAATGTCGCTTGCCATTGATCTGACCCTATATTCCTCAGGGTCGGTTGGCTTGTCACTTGCACCATGTCCTCTGGCGTCTACCATAATCAGGTGAAAGTCCTTGCTCAGCGAGTCTACGTAACCGGTTTCTCGCCAGGATTCAGTGGAGCCACCAAATCCATGAAGAAGCACAAGCTGAGGACCCTCTCCTTCAACCTCATAGAAGATCCTGACTCCCTCGTTGATTGCGTGTGGCATATTCCTCACTCCCAACGCCAACGACCGGGTCTAACACTCCCGATCGTGAATAATCTTTCGAACAGGTCGAATCATTTCATTAGCTGCCAAGGGAGAACGACTTTTCCAAGCCACTTGACTTTTCATAACACAAGGGCCAAACTGATTCTAGCTGGTCCGGAGTCTTCTAACTACGACCACGGCAAGAATCACGACTGCTCCAACCATCACTATCACTGGGACAAGATATGGTGAGATGGTTGGCGGTGCCATGACTGGGCCGTCGAGCACTGAAGGGATGATGTACTCTGACACAAAGTAGGGAAACGGCCACTGGTCTTCCTCTAGGCTTGACGTGAAGACCACGACTACGTCGTGTTCAGGGATTACCATAATGTTCTGCCCTACGTATCCGACTGCGACATACATCCCCAAATCCGGGTAGACCCACCACTGATATCCGTAGTAGTTGTTGCCATAACGTTGCACATGGCTACTGGTGGACACCTCTACCCAGCCCTGGGGAATGATCTGTTCACCATCCCAAGTGCCGTTGTTGAGGTAGAGGTAGCCAAACTTTGCCATTTCGCGTGGTGTGAGTTGCATTCCACTTCCGCCGAAGTAGTTACCTTGAGGGTCATCGTACCAAGTGAGGTTGCTAATTCCGAGCGGATCGTAGATGTGTGCTTTGACCCAGCCAAGGTACTCCCCTGGGGAGCTACTACTGAGTTCCTGAAGAATGACTGACAGGATGTGAGACGCGCCCGAGTTGTAGTTCCATACTTCACCTGGGTCTTGTACCATAGGCCTGTCGAGTATGTACTGAACCCAATCCGAAGAACCATACATGAGTCGGAAACTGTTGCTGC
>JBHLRV010000170.1:0-4533 GCA_048882205.1 Candidatus Thorarchaeota archaeon
GTGTTATGCTTAGTTTCAGCTGACATTCTGATGTTGGATTATCTTTAGTCGTACATTCTCCAGACCCGGTATCACGCAATGGCGTCCAATGGAGAGGGTTTCACATAAGCTCGTCGGTACTCAAGCTAATACGCTGTGAATTCAGCATCTTGGTCACGAGCCCAATCTTGACTGGTGGCGTAGCGTGGGCTTGCTTCCAAGCATATGAAAAGACGAACGCCACTTTGCAGCAAAAAGGCAGATTCAGGACGAAGAGGATTACCCGACAAGGATATCAGATGACTGATGAATTTTGATGTGCGGAAACTATTCTACAGTATTGTAGACCATTAAGCTGAAGATTGATGGTGGATGTGTTCACCTTGCTTGATATTCATGAACTAGATCAGGAGCTTGGGCTTGGAGAGGTTGGTGGTTGGAAACAGGGAGTGAGGGTTCTCGGCGTGTCTGAGAGCTTCCTACGCGATGACGCCAAGAGTAATGTCGCAGGTGTTGTTATGAGGGGCGACATGCGAATTGACGGTGTTGGATTCTGTGAACCTGAAGTCGGAGGAACTGATGCTACTGACCAGCTCATATCGATGTTTAATCGACTGGCGCGGGGAGACATCAGGGCTTGGATGCTGGGGGGCTGCATCATCTCGTGGTTCAATGTTGTGGACTCGTTGAGGCTCTATGAAACGACCGAGGTGCCTGTCGTGTGTGTTTCATACAATCCGTCTGAAGGGATTGAGAAATACTTGCGAGAGTATTTCCCTGACAGCTGGGAGGAACGAGTTGGTCTGATGGACACCGGAGGTCCGAGGGAACAGGTACTCCTGAAGACTGGTCACGAAGTGTTTGTCGCGACAGCTGGGCTCACCACCAAGAGAGCACACCGACTTGTGGATCAGTTCACACTGGATGGAAGAATCCCTGAACCTATTCGTGTCGCTCGCATCCTGGCCTCGGCCCTCAAAAGGGACTTCAGCCTTTTTCGTGAGGAAGCTTGACAGTCAAGGCTCGGTTGATTCTACCTGCTGCCATCACCTCTGGATGAAACATGCTGACGTTCAAGATCTCTGTATAGATTCATCGCGAGCGCGATGCCGAAACCTTCCAGCCGGGCTCTGCCTGAGTCAAAGAATCCTTGAAGCAGATCTGGAGAAACTCCAGACCTCTCCATCGAAAGGGCATGCACAAGCATGTCGAGAGTATCTGCCGAGCCAACGACCCTTGCCTCCAATGAGATTCCTTGACGGTACGTGTCCCACTGGTTACGCAGGAAACCTCCAAGATCGCCCAAGGGATCCAAGATTGATTGTAACGCTCTCATTTCAAGAGTCGACTTCTCTGCAACGAATCTTTCGCTGTCGATGGTGTCCGGTGTGGATGGGATATCGGATACAACTGCCTCCCCCAAATCATGAAGAATTGCCATAGCGAGTGTTTCTCCCAAGTCAATGTCTTCCCCGTCTTCTTCGAGTTTCTTTGCGAGGAACAGCGAGATCAACGCCGTGCCATAGGAGTGATCTGCCACCGATTCGAAGGCCACACACTCTATCCCGGCAGTCGCCCATCCAGCTCTCTGCAAGCTCTTCAGAATCTCTCCTTTCGTGAAGAAGGAAATGGCGTCCGGAGTTATCATACTGAGAAGTTTATGAGCCATAGTTATAAGTAGTGGAGGTGCAAAAGCGTTCGCACTGATTTGAAACGTGAGGGATATGCCGGAAAAGACTCTCGCAGAGGTGGCCACACTTCTTGAAGAGGCATTAGAGGCTCACAAGTCTGTAAGACAGGTCGTCCTCTCAACGAGGGAAGGCGTCGTGGTGGCTTCCGTCGGCCGGGACGAAGAGCTTGACTCGAAAGTTCTCTCGACAATCTCTGCTGCTCTTGTTTGGGCTGGTTCTACCGCTCTTGATAGCATCGGTTCGACGAAACCGAGATACCTCATTCAATCTACGCGCATTGAACGCATCCTCACAATACTGGAACCAAACTACTTCCTCGTAGTTGTGATCTCAAAGGCCGCTGATGCTGGGGCGGACATGGATGAGTTGCTGTCCAAATTCCAATCTGTCGCCACACGGATGGAGCTGCTCATGACCTCAACTAGCGATTTCGGACAGCAAACAACCATTGGACGCATTCTTGAGGAACTCCCAGAGATATCCCAGGCAATGCTTCTGACTGAGGAAGGTATGCCCCTAGGATCAGTGGGGTTTGAAGATCCAATAGAACTCGCTGGACTTGCGAGTTCAATATTCTCAAACGGACTTACCTTCTCGCCAGATACAGACTACATAACGATGACTGCTGGGGAACTTGAACTGATGGTGGCCCGAGCAGATGAGAGCCGGCTAGTCATGGTGGCCTGCCGAGGGCAGAATCCAGCTGAATTGGCGCAAAGAGTGCGAGATATTGTCGCGGGGCTTCGCTAGGCCTCTTTTGCCTTTACTTCTTCCAAGGGTCTATCTGCTTCTGCTACTTCCTCATCGTCCTCGATATCTCGAAACTCCCATTCTGTCAAGTTGATGGTTATGAAACAGTCTTTTCCCCGTTCAGGGCAGTCGATTCGTATCGTGACGTGGTCTTCAGTTGATTCTCTAATCTCTGGGTTCAGACAGCCGTCTTCAAGCTTCTCCATCAAGAACATCACAAACGCTTCGGAAATTGTGTTTAGACT
Organism: Candidatus Thorarchaeota archaeon; assembly: GCA_048882205.1. Lineage (GTDB taxonomy): Archaea > Asgardarchaeota > Thorarchaeia > Thorarchaeales > Thorarchaeaceae > SMTZ1-83. The sequence continues at coordinate 2,666 of JBHLRV010000170.1, forward strand.
TCCCTTGAGAAGCGCTTGGCCAAGTTCATCCAAGTAGTGCCTCTTCTTGCGACCCTCTTTCTCAACTTTGACGAGGCCGACCTCTTCCATCCTTGACACATGCCATCTCACGGTATCATGGTGTACGCCGAGGGTTTCGGCCATCTGTTCTTGGTAGCATGAAGGATTGTTCACGATATATGCAAAGATGCTCTGAGCAGTATCACTTCGCATTGTGAGGTATGCCATCTCTGCCTCTCTAGACCTTAACATCCTGGGATAGTAAAGTCGTTTTCCAGCGAACTTGATTGACTTTACCAGTCCCTCCCGTTCCAGAATCCTGAGATGCCACGTCAAAGTGCCAAGTGGTGATTCGAGTAGCTCCACTAGTTCGAGGAGGTATGTTCCCGGATTCTCACAGAGGACTTGATACAAGTCGCGTCGAAATGGATGAAGAAGTAGTGCCATGCGTTTCTGACGACCCATTGTACTGTCCTCTCGTCCTGCACCCTGACACTCATGCGTGAAGGGTCATTAAAATGCTTCGACAGGCGATTGTCCACATCCTGAGATACAGAATCCTTCAGGGAATCAATCGAGACTTGCCCAGAAACCTATCAAGGACTTTCACTGTCGACTAGTCTCTGTCACCAGTTTCCCCAATCCTGATTGCCCTCATCTCTGAAGCAATCACATTTCCAGCTTCGAAACCTTCTCGGATGTTCACTGCGTCTTCATCCTCTAGTTCAAAGACACCTATCAATTCGTTCTTGTCCGACAGGGCCCATTGTCCATAGATAGTGATGCCCGAATCAATCTCACATTCTAGAAGCCCAAGAGTCCCGGAACTTGACCACCAACTCAGGCACTTGCCAGAGAATCCAAGTCTTGAGAGAAGGTCGTTCCATAGGCTTGCAAGTTTCGTAGGACCGAATCTGTTCCTGAATGTAATGAGGAGGTGTCCTTCCTTACCCTGAATCTCTCTCTCGATAGTTTTTATCTCATCCACAGTGAAGAGTGCCATCGATGGTCGTGTAGGCCAAGGTGGACTGAAGTTAAAAGCACCGCGCTATGGATAAAAGGCAGCATTACTGTGTCGGACGGAGGCTGAGATTTCTTGACGGCAAAACGCATCTCCCGGATTGGACTATTCTCATCCGACCCATGGTCCTCTCGTGTTGAAAGTCTCGAAAGAGCCATTTCAGGCCTTGGTGCAGAAGTACTTAGAGTGATACCCTGGAGAGTGGCAAGTCATAGTTCCTCTCAGAGCCACCTCATTGTATCAGGAGATCATGATCTTTCTGAACTGGACCTTCTCCTCGTTCTTGACTTGGGGGCGAACGACATTGGCACTTTCTTCAGTCGGGTTGGATTCCTTTCAGCTCTCGCAGAATTGGGTGTTCAAATCGTCAACTCAGTCAACTCGATCCTTTTGATGCGGAACAAGGCCGAGACGATGAGAAGGCTCGTATCTGCGGGCCTGCCAGTGCCCAAGACACTCATTACTGAGTCAATCGAGGATGCAGCAGATTTCATTAGAGCACACTTTCCATGCGTACTCAAGCCAATCACTGGCTTTGGTGGACTCGGCGTCCAGCTCATAGATAGAGAGTTCGACCTAGAGAACGTCTATGACTACCTCAAGTTCCACAGTCAGATGTTTGGAAAGGGAGCGTACCTGCTTCAGGAGTATGTCAGGGGACCCGGGTTCGATATCAGAGCGTTCGTTATGGACAAGCAGATTGTCGCAACAATGCAGAGAGTAAGCAGTGATGGCTTTGTCACCAACATCCACGCAGGAGGAAGACCGAGGCCCAACGACGTTGATGTGACCGACCTAGCAGTGCGTGCCGCAGAATCCGTCAGGGGACGCATGGTCGGAGTGGACA
>JBHLRV010000171.1:0-453 GCA_048882205.1 Candidatus Thorarchaeota archaeon
AGAACATGCTGTCCAAGTTCTTCAGAACATTCTATCTGAACCCGTATGTAGGACATAGCGCAACTTGGAACAACGCATTCGATTGGCTATAAGTGAAGTACTAGGGCCGATGCTACGCTGCCGTAGCTAGATTCTGCCGGGACGAGCAAAACAAAGGGGGCGTGTGTGATGAATCTCTGTTCACCACACACTTTTCTTTCTACTAACCGCTACCCTGGGCAGCAGTGTACGCTCTGTCAAGCTCTCTTTCCATCGGGGCTGGAATTGCACTCTTACCAGTGATGTCTCCTTCCTTTCTCCGAATGAAGACATAGAGAAGCGTGACATAGACGATGTCAAAGGTCCTCAAGACAAGAGTGACTGGGATATTCGATAATGCCGCAACAGCCTAGACTACTTGACCCGGACTTGACCTTCTTCAATGGGATGCGGTCGGACACTGATCCGTCCCAC
>JBHLRV010000171.1:463-4529 GCA_048882205.1 Candidatus Thorarchaeota archaeon
CAAGAGTGACTGGGATGCCTGCTAGGACTGCGAATACTAATGCCAAGATGATTGTCATGATGAGGTCGCCGGCAAACGCTACCCATCCTATGACCGCCCCACCTAGAGCGAACGCGAGGAAGAACGTGACAGCAAGGACGCCAAAGGCCCATCTCACCGCTGTTTCCTTGATTAGTACGTCGACAAAGTTATTCCTCACAAGTCCGATGCTTCGCTTGATACCATCCTTTGCACCCAGCTCTTCTGCAACCATCGCTGGGATAGTGAAGTAATTGACCAATGCCCATATCCAGCCAATTATCCCCCCTGCGGCCCTGCCGACTGCTTCACCACCGGGACCCCCGACCTCTCTTCCTACGCGCTGGAGAATCATCCTGACGATTACTATGATCACGCTCAGTATACTGAGAACAATGATGCCAGTGATGACACCCAGAGATGATCTGACTCCGTCTCCCAGGTCCGGGTCTCGTCCTCGCATGTAGATGTAGACTATCGCTGATGAGGTCCCGTAGGCAAAGTTGTAGAAGAAGATAGTCGCGAATAGGTACAGGACAATGCCGACTCCGGCCGCCCAACCATTCTCGAGAGTGAGTGAGTAGCCACCGCTTCCTGCAAAGACCTCTAATGCGTGACCTCCCGAAAGAACATCCACCGAGTAGAAGGCTATTCCGCCGAACATCACTGCAGAAATCAGAGTGAAGAACATGACTAGAACCGGGGGTACGAATACTCCTTTCTCATCTAGACACACTTGGCCTGTAAGTTTTACAATCTCGCCCGCACGGCGAATTCTCTCCCTAAACACCGTGAACAACAGGAGCGTGAGGAACAGAGCAATCACTCCGGGGATCAGAACTTCCCAAACCAACGGCACTCCAGAGATTAGCATAATGACGGGGATAGCCCAGGTCATCAGGTTCATGAAGAACGCGCCTATGTAGATTAGGGTTCCACCTAGCCTCTTCGCGAGAACTGAAGCCCCCCACGCCACAAATACACTCAGGAGTATCAGCCCAGCTAGTATGGCACCGATCGTAATGGCCGCATCTGTCGGTGAGATCACTAAGCTAATGACACTCAAGATATCATTGATGAAAGCCATCACTTGTGTACCATACTGATTCCATAGATTCCATAAGGAAAAGACACCTGCAGCGAGAAAAGCACCCAGCACAATTACGACTCCAGCCACAGCTGTCCCGTGGCTTGGGTACTGTTTCTCATCGTGATAATTAATGATGTCAGTACGTGACAAACGATTTCTCCTCCTTGATTCATGTATGAATACAGGGCATATCAACCATCCTGTACAGTTAAATGTTGGGAGGCACAGAAGCACTTCGTTGTACTCAACCATTTCACCTATACATACGTATTTCAAAAGAATAGCGAGAGAATACCTATGGAATCCATAACTTACTGCGAACCGGAGCGTCTCTTCTGCCGAACAAAGAATATCCTGCTTGCAGTTGATGGGAGCAAGGGTTCATCCCGGGCGGCAACCGTGGCGTTCGAGATAGCCGAGGTGACCAATTCTAAACTCTTCATTGTTCACGTGATTCCGACTCCGTCGATCAAACAGTTGTCTCTAATGACCGGCATGAAAGACGACGAAATCCTTGCCAAGTATGTTAAAAATGGAGAAACACTGTTGGCAGGGTACAAGAATGCCTCTATCGAATTCGACCTTGAAGTAGAGTTGGTGCTGGAGAAGGGCCTGCCCTCCGAGCGAGTAATCATGGCAGGTGAACAGAACAATGTCGACCTTATTGTGATTGGGTCAAGGGGAACTGCAGGCGGCAGACGAGCAGGCATGGGTAGCTTCACTGAGAGAATTGTGCTTCAAGCTGAATGTCCAGTGGTCGTGGTAAAGTAGAAACCTTCCACCGAAACCGCACTACCATCTGGAGCAATAACCTCTGTCAAAGAACGTTCCCTGCTTCCGTTGGTAAAGCTCCTAAATTAGGGGTGATAGCCGCGAAATCCGTTTAATAGCAAGCATTTGACAGTTTAATTGCGTGGAGCATGATGAGTGACGAAACCAAGGCTCAGAACTCTCCAGAAGTCAAGCCACTTCGTCAGCTATTTCACTTCTCTCACTTTACTCACTTCTATAGGCTCTACGTACCTGCATCAATCCTGATAGGAGTAGTTTGCGGCCTTTTCATGGTGTGTTTCCAAGTCCTCATTGACGTGTTAACGAGCGGTCTTCTTGGAATTCCAGTGTTCTTGGCTCCACTGATAGGAGGGGCTTTCTCTGGAATTCTCATCTACTTCGGTCATCGCGAGATAGAAGGGAGTGGAATATCGAAAGCAATAGAACTCACTCATGACCCAGTCGAGCTCAAGCCTCAGACCGCCGTGACCAAGATGATCGCGACTTCTGTGTCAATCGGGTCTGGCAACCCCGTCGGACGTGAGGGTCCAGCCGTACTCATAGGGGCCGCCATTGGCAACAACATTGGCCGTCTTTTTGGATATGATGACGCCCCTCATCTGCGAGTCTTCATCATGATGGGTTCCGCAGCATGCACGGCAGGAATATACAAGGCTCCTCTTGGTGGTGCACTATTCGCTTCTGAGGCACCCTACAAGAGAGATGCACGAATGGGCTACTTCGTTCCATCCGTCTTGGCGGCAATAACCTCGTATATTGTCTTTGCTATCCTTCTTGGAATACATCCTCTTCTCAGTCTGAATGTCAGCTTCTCACTCACACTCCAAGTTCTCCCGTTCGTCGCACTACTTGGTGCCGCTGCTGGTGTGATTGCCATCTTCTTCTCTGTCTTCTTAATGTTCATGCGCAACTCGTTCAGAATACACCTACCTGATTGGGCAGACCCTGTTGCTGGTTCCCTGCTTGGATGCGTAGTAATCTTTATTGTTGGTCTTTGGATGAATCCGGACCTGAATGTGGCAGGTCTTGGCTACTCTGTGATTGAGAACATAGCCTCGAGCGGTACGACTGTGCCCATTGCCGCACTGTTCATACTTCTCCTAGGCAAGCTTTTTGCATGTTCTTTTGTTGTTGCAGGCAGAGTATCTGGCGGAGTTCTCGCTTCCTCAATCTTCCTGGGGGCGATGCTTGGTGCAGTATGCGGCGAGGTCTTCTTTCCAGAGTACATTCCAGCTTTCATAGTCATGGGAATGGGCGCAGTGTTGGCTGCCACTACGAATACGCCTGTGGCCACAACCATTCTTGTCCTTGAGATCAGCCACTCTTTTGAGCTCTTGATACCGCTGGCCATTTGCATCTCAGTTTCATACTTGGTCGGAGGAGGAACGTCATTGTACGAGGGTCAAAAGGTGACCAGGGACGATGAAGACCCCGGCTATTTTGCTCGTATCAATGTCATCCCTGAGGGAGAAGACCTTCTCTCAGCTTTTGCAGATGCCAACCCGGTTGACAGCGAGGAAGATAGCTCAGACGCCAGCGACTCTGAATAGAATTTCAATAAGTTAATAGGCCTACAGGGCGATGACTTTAGTTTAGAACCGCTGTGTCCAAGGAGGAGTATTGCATTGAGAAAACGCTACGTTGGCACGCTATTGCTGTTTTTCATTTTGTTTCCAATTGTGCCGTCAGTCTTTGTTTTTGACGCCGGCCTGCAGGACGCACATACGTCCCTTGTATCACCTGTGAACTTCCATGAGCTTGCGACAACTCACGGGAATGGTATCCCTGTGGTTGTCGAATTCTCGAAAGCGATTACTTTGGAGGACGTGATATACTTCCAATCACTTGGTGTCAGATTCAGCTTTGACACGCCTGAGAGTAGTCGTTTTGGGAGCTACTATCTTCTGAGGGGAAGTGCTGATGGTCTTGACTATCTCAGAGATGAGGGGTACTTCTTGTCGCTCTCCATACAGACAACAGGCGATCAGCTTCAACCGATGAGAGATGTGTCAATTCCCGAGATTGGTGCAGATGATGTCTGGAAGATGGTTGACGGGCTCGGTCAGAACTTGACCGGCGAAGGCCTTCTAATAGCGGATTTGGACTCTGGAGTTGACTGGCGACATCCTGACCTATGGTTTGCCGACGGAGGAGAGTACGATTGGC
>JBHLRV010000172.1:0-4525 GCA_048882205.1 Candidatus Thorarchaeota archaeon
GAATCAGCACTGCTCTGACGTTTGCTCTTTGAGTTTCTGGATGATTCTCTGTCATCATCATGTGGAAGGGCGGCTCTGCTCATAAGATGTGGCATCAAACAAAATCCGTCAGTATACTGAGTCATTCCACTTTTGCTCTGTTCGATACTGTGTGGGACTCTACGGCAGGCATACTGGGCCTCTCATTGGTTAGCCAAAGGTCTACTGTGTTGTTCAGTAGCTCAGTGATTCCCTGCCCTGTCACGCTGGATGTTTCTATGAAGAGAAGTGGGTGTGGTTGCCCATTCACTCCAAGCTGCTTGGCTGCTCGTGTGCAATACTCCCGTCCTTCTTCAGTAGTGACAGGTGTTTCAAACTCCTCTTCGTCGGCAGAATATATACTGTCTCGTAAATCAGCCTTGTTTCCAACAATGATGACAGGAGGAGGTATTAGAAATGTGTTAGAGAGCTCCTTTATCCAGAAATCAAGGCTATCAAAGCTCCACCTGTCTGCAGAAGAGTACACAATAACTGCGATGCCAGATCCTGTGAAGAACTCGGTTCTGGGCAATCTGGCTTCCATGCTCTTCTCGAAGGTCCAAACGTTGACCTGGACGTTCTTGCCCTCATGCTCAACCATATTGCTGTATATGTAGGGCTTGTCCTTTGAGGAGTCAAGCGTCTGGTCGTGATGTCCGAGCTTTAGATTGCATTCGAACAGAATACTCTTCACACCTACTCTCTGCTCACCAAGAAACAGAACCTTCAATTGAAGCAATTCCTCGTTAATCTCGGCAGCCATCTCACGTGCTTGGACCGTTCCCTCTTCAGGAACAAGGTCCCCTGCAACTTCCATTTCAGCTGGATCATCCCAGATGAACCGTTGCTTCTTGGGCTCTGACGTTACCTCTGTCCTTGGCGTAGGTGTATTCACCGGGAGATTCTCCCAATGAAAACTGTAGATCAGCTTGACAGCTTCTTCGCTCTGTGGTACGTCATCCCAGATGCTGGGCTTCCTTTCTCCGGTGACTTCCATGGATTGAGGTTCTCCAGCTTCAGGTGTCTGCGCCACATTTGTATAGACGTTCTTGATCTCATCTGGGACTGTTGCTGTTCCCAACGGAGAGAGGAACTGATCACTCAATGATTCGACAACATTCAATGCCCTAGAGAATTCAAGAATGTCATCCTTCGTCAAATCATCATCACTTGGGAACACGTCCACTTCAGGGAGGCCAATCCTCTTCATTATGAACTTGAGGATGGTTGAGGGAGTGTTGAAACCTCGCAGATATGCGAAGCGCTGTATCTCTTCAAGAACCTCCTTCAGAGTGCGACCTGCATACTCCACTCTCTTAGTGATGCCCTTGTCCACGACGTATATTCGATTGGTCTTGAGACTAATCTCCATAGTCGTTCCAGGGACGCGCACCTTTGACACTCCCAAACTCTAGTAGTAACTATTTATACCTACTACAAATATATAATCATTATTATCATATATTAGTCTTCGTATTTCCTTCAAAACTGGATTTTGAGCCTCAGATTAGGTCCAACAATGCCAGCTGCTCAAATCCCTGGAGTGTGAGTTGGAGCAGGAGTAAAAGGAATCGATGCCAAGACCAATTCAAGAAGCGCCATATGTTGAAATGCAAAGAGGTCCATGTTCCTTCTGGATTGGCCTCCTTTCAGAGAAGGTTGGAGATGTTTGACACAACTAAGACTTGCACTGTCGGATGGAAGATCTGAGTCGGTGAATGTGGAATCTGACGCAAGAGTAGTCGATCTCTCGGACAGATCGATCGCAGCCGTCGACCTCAGTGAGCTTGATACTTTGGAAGAACTCAAGGAGCTCAATCTATGTGACAACCATCTGATGACCGTCGATCTCAGCGTCCTTGCGTTCTGTCCAAGAATCCATACGGTAAAGCTTGACAAGAACCGATTCCGGGTTATTGATCTTACTCCGCTGTCCTACTGTTCTAGTCTAGAACATTTGATTCTGAGTGAGAATCAACTGAAGAGAGTCGACCTTGGGCCACTTTCCAACTGTCAGAGTCTTAAGATAGTAGACCTGAATCATAACAAACTTGTCTCGTTGGATTTGGCTCCCCTTTCGAAGTGTTTGAAACTAGAAGAGTTCCATGTTGTTGGGAATGACCTCAAGCGACTTGACATGAGTGCGCTCTTCTCTTGCGCATCCCTACGGATTATCAATGCTCCTGAAGAAACGAGAATGGTATCAAGAACAGAGCCGAATATCGAAATACTGAATCCCCCCGCCCTCAACGAGTTGATTGCATCAAAACGGATCGAGTTCATCATAGAATAGTCGTATGTGGAACGATAAATTCGGGCAACTTTGCCTATTTAGAGTATCTGTGGTGTGCTCGCCGAGGATGCTAGCTTGAAGATACTAGATTGTCTTATTTCATGATTTTCGGCCTAGTACTATTGGTCTGCCCCAATTTCCGAACCACTGGGTGTTGGATGTATGCGGAAAGTAGCTTTAGCCGTGGTACTATTGGCCATCTTCTTGATGAGTGCCATCAGTACTCCAGAGATTTCGGGCGTGTACGGCCCCTTATTGGAAACAAGAAACAGAGAGGACATTCTTTCTCCTTCTGCCTGGGACGACGCATACAATGGGAAGGGTGCCCCCAGACCAGTGGAGTTGGAGGGACTTCAAGTTTCGAGTGGTACGTCTGTGATAGACGCGACGAATCCAGGATACATTGGGGCCGACCCACCGTTAGGATGGAGTTCTGAACAACTGGAGGGACAACTCGACCACCTCTCAATGTGGGTCGACGATGTCCTCTTCAACCCGACTCTGGATGACTATCAAGTCGAGCGCTGGTTCTACTCCGGCTCCGATTCACAGTATAATTTCGACCCGTTCTTTGTGCCTGATGGTTGGACATTGGTGAAGAATGACGCAACTCCTGGCGGAACTCAGCATCCTCAACATGGATTGTTCGAAATCAATGGGAGGGCCAATGAGGGATATGATGGCAACATTGGTTGGAGGTTCGATGGGAACTATTACAGCAGCACCACGCTTGACCCCTCTACTGGAGCCTATATTAGTCAACAGATTCCTGCGCCGTGGAGAGGAATCTACTCCGCTGAAATAACGTTCCTGTACTATGTTTCGAGTGTTTCATCCCTTGATGACAACGTGTATATCTTCACCAGGTTCGAAGGCCATGTCACAAAACATCATGTGTTCACGATTGGAACCGCAACCGATACATGGCTCCAAGCCTCAGCAACCCTGCCTTCTTCCTTCCTGCAATCACTGGAAGATCCGGGCTCATTACTTTTCGAAATTGGCCTTGGGACAGACGTGAGTGGCCAAACAAGTGGCGGAGACCATGAAGTCTACATCGACGAGATAGAACTGAGGCTCCTTGTGCGTCCTTACCCAGAGCAGATTGACCTTCGTGCTAACGGGGGAAAGGTCACTGGATCAGCACAAGGAAGCGTTTCACCATATGTGCCTGACGCATCCGACAGGGACTGCTATAGCGCACCGAACTCAAATGGAGGTAACGGAGGAGTCGACCTTGACGGGTACGCTAACAACAGCATCATTGAAGTCGGGGCCGACGTTCCTAGCTACCCCGTCTGGGATGATGCATTTCAGTATCAGATAGGACTTCAGTTCCCGCTGAATGTGCCACAGGGGTCCTCGGTCACTTCAGCGTATTTGCAGGTTGAAGCAGCTGGCAATTCGGTGGGCTTTCCGGGAATGCGCATATTCATTGCTGATGAAGACGATGTCATTGCATTCTCAAGCGGAATGATGGGAAATGCTCTTCTTCCTGAAATTTTTGATTGGGTGAACACCAGCATCTATTGGCGTCCAACTACCTGGCTGACAAATGGCAGATATGACACACCGGACTTCGCAGGCCTGATCGAAGAGGTCGTGTCCAGACCGGGATGGCAGAGCGGGAACTACATCTGCATCATGCTTGACTATGCATATTCGAACCAGCAATACGCTTACAATCAGGTCAAGGGCTCAGCAGGATCCTCATTCTCTCAAGCAGACCTTGCTAGATTGTTTGTAGACTACATTGAACCTAGCCCTTCGGATACAATACCTAGTTTCAGGTTCAACAAGAACATCGTAATCGACCATACCAAAGTAGTGTCACATCTCCAAGACTTTCCAGTCCTGGTTGATATCTGGGATGAGGACCTCTACTTCAACGCCCAAGCAGATGGAGATGATATCGCATTCATCCAGAATGGGCAAGTGATCCCTCATGATTTGGAATCGTTCGACAAGCAAGGCAACGGAACGCATGCGCATCTGGTCTGTTGGGTCAAGGTTCCTGAACTGTCATCTACTGATGATACTACCATAGTCATGGTATATGGTGATGAGGATCTCGGTAGTCAGGAAGACTCAGAGAATGTGTGGGACTCAGGTTATTCTGCTGTCTGGCATTTGAGTGATAATCCTGCACAACCACAATGGGACGACGCATACGCAGATTTTCTGCCACACCAACCTCAGATTCAAGATAATACC
>JBHLRV010000173.1:0-4516 GCA_048882205.1 Candidatus Thorarchaeota archaeon
GGGTCACTTCCGACCTTGGGTGATCCACTAAGAGACGCCATTGCATGGGCGTTCGCACAAGGAGTAGTTGTAGTGGCCGCAGCTGGCAATGAGGGTGAAGATTTGATTGCTGGAAACCAGATAAACTCACCAGCAGTAATAGAACAGTGCGTCGCTGTAGGAGCTCTCAATGAGTTTGGCAGTCCAGCGACCTACTCTAGTCCGGGACCAACGGCTTCGAGGTATATGAAACCGGACCTCTCTGCCCGAGGCTACTATGACGCTGGAAACACCAGGTATAGCGGAACAAGCTTCGCCGCACCTCGAGTCACCGCCGCAGCTGCAGAGCTAATTGCGTTCTGCATTGCGAACGGCATAGCATATACTCCAGGGTCAATTATCACAGCTCTCCTAAAGGGAGCCAGCGGATTGCCTCATCCAGAGTATGTGGTTGGAGCAGGCGAGGTGAATCTCCAGAACTCTGAACAAGTAATATCCTCTGCTTCAATCAATGGTTCGCTTCCGGCGATCACATACGTCCACCCCATGGTCTTACCCATTGATTACGAGAAACTCTTCTATGGAGATACCTACAACTTCACGATCCAGATCTTCACCTCTGGATACGCAACCTTTGATCTTACAATAGATAGTGACGAACCATCAATGTTTGAGCTTCCGTCTGTTGTCACAATAAACCAATCAGGTCAGGTGCCGCTCACAATTCATATTCCGAGCACAGGCCCGACTCGCTACGAGAATCACATCAGCTTCACTTCGGCGGACTTTGGCGTCGCGACTCTTGCCGTGGACTTCGACATGAGCACTGCTGTCGCAAGAGTTGCATTCGACATCAGCTATACCCCATGGTCGATAGACACGACCTATGGCCAATTCAGAGACTTCTACAAGCTTCTTACAGTCAACAACATCTCAGTGACAGAGATTCGAAAGGAAGCAGACATATCACTCTCATACCTTCAGCAGTTTGATGCCGTGCTTCTACTAGACCCTTTTGCTTGGGACATCAATGAAACAGATCCGGCCAATGTTGAGGTGTTCTCTCTGCCCTTCGGTTCCATAGCAAAGCAGGCATACCAGGACTACTATGATACGGGCGGCGGAATATTCGTCACTGCACTTTCGAACGAAACTCTGAATGTGGCAAGGCTCAACAACTTCATTGACTGGTCCGGCTTCTCTTTTGACTTCGATGAGATTTCAGATGGCTTTGATCCCGTTGAAGTGACACAAGTCACAGCACACACTATTACAAGTGGAGTGGGAAGCTTCGACTTCCTGGGTGCTCGCCTCTCCACGACACCTCTGGGATCAACCACACTTGGACGCTATACTGGGTTAACAGTCTTGAGCGGCCAACAAGGGGTGGGTGGAGGAAGGATGGTGGTGACAGGCACCAACTTCTTCATTGACAACTGGGGAATCAATGGACTCTACAGTTCTAGCCACAACGATGTGCTTGCACTCCGCATCGTCGAATGGATAGCAGACCTAATCTAGACGATAAGATGCCATCGGCTGTCGAATCACGATGCAATGCCTTGTAGAACGTTCAATCGGAGCAGTCATTAAGGATGCAACTGGACACCTGATGCGTGCCGGACGCGATGAAGCTCTTAGTCAGCCCAACTGATGAAAAGGATGCTGTTGAGGCCGTGAAAGGAGGAGCGGACATCATAGATGTCAAAGATCCGTCCGTAGGCTCCTTGGGGGCAGCCTCTCCTGGACTGATTCGACTAGTAAAAAGAGTAGTCGGGGAAGGCATCCCTGTTAGTGCAGCGATTGGCGACGTGCCTAATCTGCCCGGAACGATCGCCCAAGCTGCCCTCGGTGCGTCTATTGCAGGTGCCGACTTTGTCAAGGTTGGGCTATATGGTACAAGAAATCATGAGGAAGCAAGGAGAGTTCTGCACTCTGTTGTTCATGCTCTGGAGGAATTTGGCCGTGACAGTGTTGCAGTAGCGGCTTTGTATGCTGACCATGCCCGCGCGGGCACAATGGATCCGATGGACCTCCCGAGAATTGCAGAGGGAATCAATGTGGGTGTCGTCATGGTTGACACAGCGGTGAAGGATGGCAAGAACTTGTTCGACTTCATGTCAACTGAGAGAGTTGCCAAGTTCGTGGACGTTTCAAGAGAGCAAAACTTCAGGGTTGCACTTGCTGGTTCCTTGTCAGGCGAGTCTTTCAAGAAGGCAACCCTGCTTAGGCCGGACATCGTAGGTGTGAGAACTGCTGCGCTCTCTGGAGGAAACCGCGACAGCGGCAGGGTCGACTCTGAGCTTGTTGCCGAACTTAAGAGGACGGTTAAAGAATCTCGAGCAACCTAGATTCGTTCAGCTCGCTTCTCAAATAACCTCCTCAGGATCTGGGGTTTGCGTCCGTCCATGAGGTAGAGTTGTCCCTTGAAATGCGAGTGTATCTCACGCAGATACTCATCGACAACTCCCATCTTCTCCAGATGGTCTAGGTCATCTTTTTCTATCGAGGATGGAATGGCGTCAATCTTGTTGGAAACACTTCTTTCCAGCTCATCAGTGCTCTTCATGAGGAGTATAGAATCTGCTTCTACCTGAATGGCCACCCAAACAGCTATGGAGTCGCTTGTCACGCTCCAACTGTGTGGTAGTTCGTCCTTCGATTTGAGCAGGTTATAAGGCTGCAGAATGAAACTCCGGCCCTCGGACATCCTTGTACTGATATCGCTTCCATCGAACGTTTCCAAGTGAGGAGCATGTTGCGATAAAAGCATTCCAAACTGTTCCATAGCCTTGATTGCCATCCAATGGGCAGTAGAATCAGAGACCCCCGTCTTCCTCTGTGACTCGCGGACTTGACCGGCGAATGGACCCCCTCCAGGAACCACAACAATCATGTGTTCTTGGCATAGGCTCGAGATTGTCTGCATCAAGACTTTCAGATGTTCGGGCTGCGTTGCCATACTCCCGCCAACCTTGATGACAACTCTCAAGGCGCATTCCTCCATTTCGTCCCAGCGTAGAGTGCTGCTGAGTAGGCTGTCGCAACTATAGAGCCGTCGACACCCAGCACATCTTTGAGATAGGTAGCCTTGGTGACGCCAAATGGAGTTACCGCTGCATACCCCAGGAATTCGGCACCAATACCAGAGAAGACGAAGATTTCTTCCTTCGGATCAATTGACATTCTTCGACAGATCTGAAGAACGGCACCACCAATATCGTCCAGCTGTTGAATCCAAGCTTGGCGTGCGATGTCCACAATGACTTTGTCTGACAACGTTTCGATATCACCGCATAAAACTCGTGCAAGTCGTGCCTTACATTCCGCAGGCGATTTACCTCGGTTGTCTGCTGTTTCAATCGTGTATTGATCTTCAGCAATGTGACCCAAGACAAGATGGACATCACCAGACGTAGCGAAATGCTCAGACGACACTCTGCAAGATTCTCCTTCTACTGAAACGGACCTGAGAATGGCAGAAACATCTGTTCTTAGCACGCCTGTGTAGACCAGCTCACCGGAAATTAAACGACTAGTATCATCCTTTCCTATGGTGGCAGGGAAACCATCTCGAATTGGCAGAACGTCAGTAGTCGTAGAACCAACATCTATCAAGATGCAGTCACTGACATCACGACCAACAGCCCATGCGAGTACAGGCCAGTTTGCAGCAGCCACTGAGAGAGGAGAATCAAGAGCCTCTTGTGGTTGAAGCAGCTCGAGGTCGATGCTGGGATAAACAACAGGAGTATTCGCTATTACGCTGGATATGCCTTCTACAATACTAACCACGCCATCTCTCTTTGTTTCGAACGTATCAGACAACTCTGCCGTCATTACGATGGACACTAGATCCGGCGTGCGATTCCCTGAAAGTTTCGAAACAGTCCGAGATATAAGATCCCACAGCTTCGCACGTTCATGAAGCCAGACGGGAAAGTGGTCTGAGCTGTAGGACTGGTCTTGGAGATTGCCAGATTCATCGATAGTGAGTCCACATCCCTTGAGATTCGCTCCACCAATGTCGAGACCGACTACTCTCAAGACTGCACCACTCCGAGTCGTTGGTTGATTCTCCTCTCCAACGTAATGAGGTCCTCACGGGCCTCATCTCCGGAGAACCCCCAGCCGCATACGTAGGGACTAACGACTTCGTCGACGTTTGGAATTGGAATGGGGGGACTAACGACACCAGGAAGTGTCATTATGCTTGCGTAATCATCAGCCAATCCAGCTGTGTGAGTAGGCAATGGCATGTCCAGATACTCCTTGAACAGTGCGAAACCCTTTGCTGAGGACGATTCTGGTAGAGTTCGATCTGTGCATTTGAGGATGTCTGCTAGTGCTTGAGGTCCATGTGTACGTTCAAGTCCGATGGCTGAAACTGTGAGTCGAGGGTTGATATCCATTGGGATTGCCTTAATAGAATTTAATGTTTATAAATTTTTAGCAAATCAGATTTTTTTATATATGAACATAATCTAAATTAGAATTACATAAGATCAATATAATTAGATAAATTCAAAGGCAAAAT
>JBHLRV010000174.1:0-4499 GCA_048882205.1 Candidatus Thorarchaeota archaeon
CGAATCTCTCCTGAGCATCTACATATAGACGCCCTAGATAGTGATCATACTTCTCCTTTGGCTTGGTCTTTTCTTCTTGCATTAAACGCCACAGCAGTTGGGCAATCTGAAGACCAAGATCGTTTATCCAGTCTGTTCTGATGACCTCGTATCCAACAGCCTCGAGAAAGTTTCCGAGCGTATCACCAAGTACCGCATTTCTAGTATGCCCGATGTGCCACGGCTTTGAGGGGTTCACGGCTGGCGACTCTATCAGAGCACGTTTTCCTGCGTATTCTCGAGTCCTGCCATACTCCAGACCCAGATTGTCCACTGTGTGTATGGTTAGGTCTGCAAGCGGGCCTCTTGACAGAAACAGATTGATGTAGGGTCCTTTGACTTCCACTCTATCGAGGACTGGTTCCGAGTCGGCCTCCTGCTTCAACTCTTCAGCCATCTCAGCTGCAATCTTGGCAGGATTCTCCTTTCGTTCCTTGGCAATGCGGAAGGCCAGAGTGATGGCGAGGTCCCCGAGCGCTGAGTCCGGAGGAACCTCCAGGTGGCCCTTGACAGTTTCCAACTCGACTCCTGTAGCTCTCGCTATCGCTTCCATCACTAGGTTGACGGCGTGAGCCCAGGGATTGTCAATGGCCTTCTCACCACCCAAGATACAATTCACCTCAATGACTACGAGAATGCTTTGCTTGGCTCATAAATGAAACGCTAGAGATGCTTGATCAAGGCAACAAAGGCACGAACGGCGATAGTATTAGCACGAGACATGAGCTATACATTATTCAACTATACAATGAATAATTTTAGAGAAAGCGGCAAAGAGTTTATAATGATTCTTTGTCTGCGCAACTCTGTTCTCTCTGAGAACTCGCGCGTCACTAACATGTGCTCCTTCAACGCCATGGATGGGCACACTGCACCGGTATCCACAACTGCTCTGACGGCAACTCTATCTCTGGATAGGGATTGCAGGGAGATGATTGCACTGGCCAGCAGACAGGCGAAGACAAAGAGATCCAGAGATAAAGTACTTGGTGCGGCCAGATATGTGTGTTCTACTTGTACCTCAGACGAAGTTTTCATTGATAGTACCAGGGGAGAGGTAATCTGTTCTAGCTGTGGGCTTGTTCTTTCTGACAGATCTATTGATATGGGTCCTGAGTGGCGTGCGTTCACTGCCGATGAGCAGAACGCCCGGCAGCGCGTGGGGGGTCCTACTGACTGGAGCAAATTCGACCAAGGGCTTACGACGATAATCGGACGTCAAAATGTCGATGCGTCTGGGAGGAAACTGACTTCCACACGAAGAGCACAGATACACAGGCTGCGAAAGTGGCAGATACGCACCAAGGTACATTCCTCTGACAAACGCAACCTTGCGGTTGCAATGACTGAACTCCATAGAATCAGTTCTCAATTGAGCATCCCCTACTCGATTCGAGAAACTTCTGCCGTGATATACCGAAAGGCTCTCCGAAAGCGTCTCACCCGAGGGCGAACAATCCTTGGAATGATTGCAGCTTCACTTTACCTCGCTTGTAGAGTGCATCAGGTTCCACGTCCCCTAGAAGAGATCACGGACCAGATACATATCACAAGAAAGGAACTGAGCCTCTGTGTTAGACTCATTCTCCGCTATCTGAACCTGAAGATTCCTCACAGCAACCCCGTGGAATTCGTGCACAGGTTCGGGACGGAGCTCGGGCTCCCTGGCCACGCCAAGAAGAAGGCCATAGACATTCTTGAGTTGGCCAAGGAGAAGTTCCTCACGACCGGGAAGGACCCTAAGGGAATGGCTGCTGCAGCAATATACGTTGCCAGCATTCTGACAGGTCACAGGAGGACTCAGTTGGAGATTGCTCGCACGGCGAGAGTCACAGAAGTCACTGTGCGTAACAGATACAAAGAAATTGTTCAGAAATGCAACATTTCAACGGAATCTATAGGATAGGACAGGGCTTCGCGCTCTGTCCTTTGACCCTTTTTCTATTGTTCTTGGTTGTTTGCTCTGATGCTGGATATCTAGGAGAATCTTGGTGACAAAGACATCTTCTATCCAGAACACTAGCTGTCATTGTAGGACGTGTTACCACCGTCCGACATAGGCTTATTTCAAACTAATACGAGTCTGATAACCGGAGTAGAATTCGCCATGGCTGATCGTCGAGCCATTCATGGGATATGGGTTGTCGAGAAAGGCAGTGGTAGAAATCTAGTGTCCAAGGCCTATTCTGATATTGAGATTGACATGGACCTTATTGCACCATTCCTTTCGGCTACTCACATGTTCATTGATGAAACTGCCAATGAGGAACTAAGGACCATTGACACTGGGGCCAATCGGTACATCTGGGAGGCCAACGACCATCTTCTCTTTGTCATGGTCGTGTCCAAGGCTGCACGCGTAGGTCACATGCGTTTCCTACTCCAGTACGCGATGCAGGAGTTCATCAAGAACGAGGTGCCGGCCGGCAAGGACATCCCGACAGTACTCAAGGAATGGCACGGGGCTCCCACGACCTTCAGGAAGTTCGGAAGCTTTGTTGACGAGCTCGTCGGTCAGTACGAAGTCACAGACGAGAGCCTGCTCGCTGGAAAGTGTATGGACTGTCTTGCGGTGTACAGCCATCTGTACAGGGCCATAATGCGGGTGAACATCGATAAGAAGACCAGACGTCAACTAGTAAGTCGAATCAAAAGACAGATGAAGCCCCTTCTAGCTGAGCACGATTTCCTTGATGGCGTAGTCGTAAACGACGACGGAATTGAGATTCTTGAGATAAATGTCAACGATTTGCCCTACAAGATTCTACGCAATGTCCTCGAAGAACTGCTCAGGATTATGACTGAGGCTACAAAAGAAACTGTCACCAAAGCAAAGTATCGTAAGATGATATTCGAGGAGGCGATGCCCTACGTGAAGTCTGATATTGAGCGAATGCAGACTTATGCCATTCTCGATGATGTTGTCAGGCATCTATTCTAGACCCTTCCAAGCATCAACACTGCCCGCTGCACAATCTGCCCTCTCTTTCTCTCAGGAAGTGTTGTACGATCTGTGACCACAGCCAAGCGTTGACCTCTTGGCACATAGTCTGCAAACGCGCTTCCGTACAACAGTTTGAAGACGTCAAAGCTTGTTCCTTCTGTCATCGCTTCAACATCCACTGACAGTTGCCCATCAGTGGTATTTATGGCTGGTACAGTCATTCCCACCCTTCCTTGTTGTCGGAGGCATGATTCCGCACCCTGCAGAACTTCTCTGTAGAGGCCTGTGAGATTCATTATGGTGCTCTTTGCCTCCTCCATACTAGGAGGTTCGCTGTAGACGGGTCCGAGCTCTGGCTCAAATGCAATGGCGTCGACTTCTCCATCAACGATGCTTGAAATCTCACGAGCATCTCCTCTTAAGATTTTGAAGTCAATCCACTCACCCAGATTAGACCCCAACCACTTCATGTTCGAACGTGCTCCCTCTACTGCTTCGCCGTTGATGTCCAACCCAATACACTTCATGCCAAGCATCGCTGCTTCCATAAGCAGAGTTCCGGTACCGCAAAAGGGATCGAGCACAGTATCTCCAGCTCTGGCTCCAGCCAAGTTGAGCAACGTTCTGCACATCTTTGGACTTGTGGTAATCTCAGCAGAGATGTATGGTCGAGCCTCGTCTCTGTACTGCTGGAGCTGGGAATCGTAGACAGCCACTGTTCTTGCCAGATACACCGATCTCTCGGTTAACAGAGCCAGTATCTCTGCATTTGGCGGACTCAGAAGTCCACGTCTTGCTATGGTCTTTGGCCAAAGAGCAACACTGGGTTTCTTTGGGTCACGTTTGTCTGGTCCCTCGTACGCATAGTAGTTCGCCCTTTTTGCACCACGGTCCATCAGCTTCTTCTTCACCCATTCGTCCATTCCTAGCGTGAACTTCTTCAGGTCCACGGTCGTCTGCTTGTTCATTAGAGGATAGGTGCTAATTCCGAACCTGATTCGGGCGCCTCGAGGTCGGTGCCACACTCTGTCCACCCAAGGAACTTCCTGTAGCATCTTCCTGGTGGCTTTGTCTATCTTACCTCGTGCTGGAAATGCCTTCTCCACCAGATCACGATCATACACTGATATGACACGACCCGCCTTGAAACAACCACCAAGTGCACTCTGAATATCTACAAGCTGTTCGTCGTCCATTTTCCGATCAGCTTCTATTATGACAGATGTTCGAGAATAGTCCTTCACCTTGTCAGCTATACCCCTGTCTTGAAGATAGACGACAAGTTCGGCTAAGCTGAGTAGCCAGTTCTTTCCCAGGACAAACGCGTAGTCTGTCATTCCTTAATCTTCTCCAGCTCGTCATACAGAGCTTTTGCGTAGAGCGCCCCTCTCAAAGGATTAGGCGTTTCAGATATGAAGGTGGGCTTGTAGCCGACTTCAATCACAGTTTCCATAAGAGGCACTATGTCTGGACCCCATCTTCCTCCCAATGGCTTGTGTGACTCTTCTCCTCTGGG
>JBHLRV010000175.1:0-4499 GCA_048882205.1 Candidatus Thorarchaeota archaeon
CGAATAGGAGATGAGGGGAATTCAATGGATCTTCCTCCTCATACCTTTCTTTTTGCAGGGTTCAGCAGAATTGAGTCTTCTCCTCCAAATGTCAGCATGGTTAAAAGCTCGTTCTTGGTGAGCAATATTGTGGTTCACAGTTCATAAAGTTGAAAAGTAGGATGGAAATCTCGTCACGCGAATAGGTGGCACCCCAGATGACAACTCTTAGAGTCGACCAGCTTCAGAAGTGGTATCGAAAACGCCTGTCAAATCGATCTAAGGAATTCAAGAAGAAGGCCGAGAAAAGCTACAATGTTGTAGAGAGGACTCTCAAAGACATAAAAGATCTCTCAAGGGACTTGAAGGAAGCCGGCGAGGATGAACCAGATTCCATGGGGATTGCCACTAGGTTCGCACTGAAGATTGAAGACATCACTTCCGACTTCTATGTCGATACAGAGGTGACTCACCAGAGTATGGAGGATCTTCAGGAAGAGATCAGGGCGTTCATTCAGGAGCTTTGGGGTGCTGGCGCCCGCTGGATCAGACGGATGGACAAGAGGCACAAGACTACGATCAAGCAGATCGATTCCGCCATGAAGGAACTCATGAATGAGATGAACCGCATTCAGAAGCTCCTCTTTGAGTTCAGCTGGCTAAAGGACCTGGAAAGAATCGGAACCAGGATTCAGACTTTGCAGGATATGGGTCACAGTGAGGAGCTATTTGAAGAACAGATTCGCCAGACAAGGATGAAGATTGACACAGCCAAGGTTGATTTTGAGTCAGCAAAGACTGCTTACGATACATTCTCAGAAACGTCCGACGTGGCCGGGCTACTAACCCTTGACGAAGAGGCGGAACGTCTGGCCGGGGTTCTAAGAATGAAGATGAATCCTCTGAAGAAGCAGGTGAAGAAATTCCTCCAGCATGACACGGGTGTGCGAGTAGGTGCGGCTGGTCAAAGAGCTCTGATTGATTACTTCGAGGACCCCTATACAGCAATCGTTGAGGAGCCAGTCGGACATCCGGGACTTCTCGAAGGGCTCAAGGGGCTGAAGGAAGCAATTGAGACCCGAAAGCTCTCCTTAAAAGACCGGCTAGGAAGAAGGGCTATTGAAGAGGTGAACGCTATCCGCAGTGGTTCTCTCCAAGAGCTGCAGCAGAAAGCCAAAGAACTGGAGGAGAAACGCCGAAAATACGCAGGGTCTGATGTATATGCTGAGAGTGACCGGCTCAAGGGCGAGCTTGAAGAGGCCCAAAAGAATCTTGACTATCATCGCAGTGATATGCTCCGAATCAGGGACGATATTGAACGTGAGCTAGATCGAGTCAAGGATCATAAGGATCGAATTGAGTCAGAGATTCTGGATTCGTTTGAGGAGAAGGTCATACTCGAGCTTGAGATATCATTGGAACCTCTACTAGAGAAGTGCATTGTTGAATGAGAACTGGATGATTCAAATGAGGGTCCTTGTTTCCTCAACTCAAGACGTAGCGAGTCAAACCATAAGCAGTATACTACGTGATGAGCATAGCTTCGAAGAAACTGGCGAATCGTTTGAGGGAAGCCCAGTCTACTCCCTTGGTAGTTCAGCTTTGCTGGTCACCACAGAACGCGATATGATCTTCGCAGATCATCTTGAGCAACATTTCGAAGCAGAGGTCTTCATCTTCTGCTCTCGTCACAGAGCGCAATCAGGCAGGCCTGCTCTACTAGTTCATAGCACAGGCAACTTCGGAAACGATGCTAGTTTTGGAGGGGCTCCAAGGAAACTGTCGGTTTCCGTAGCAAGTCTTGTGTCCGCTGCCTTGAGCAGCCTACATAGCGAGAGAGCCAGGCGGGGGCTGGAAGAGTTCGATGTCACACTTGAAGTGACGCATCACGGACCCACATCGATGAACACACCTCTACTCTTTGTGGAACTCGGCAGTGACGAATCTTTCTGGCAACATGAAGAAGGTGCTAGGTCTGTTGCCGCAGCAGTTATGGAGTGCGTCCGAGCCCCAATTGAGTCAGAAACATCAATCGGTTTTGGTGGTACGCACTACGCCAGCAAGTTCAACAAGCTGGTCCTGGAGAAAAATGTAAGGGTCGGTCACATCGCTCCCAAGTACGCCCTGGAAGAGATTGATGCTGATGTGATCCAGCAGATGATGTCGCGGAGCAAGGAAAAGGTCTCTCGAGCTATCATTGACTGGAAAGGAACTAATGCAGAGAACAAGGCCCGTATCTTCCCCCTCCTCGAAGAGTGCGGACTGGATTTCATCCGTGCCAGTAAAGTATAGTAGCTGAAATTACGATGTAAATTGAGGTATAGACCATCACAAATCATTTAGATATCCCGAAAGTCTTAATATGCTGAGATTATGCTGGACACAGCCTTCGATTTGATAGGTTGGGCATGCCATGGCTGACAAGGAAAGTCTTCAGAGTCTCGAAAAGAAAATCGACAAGATTGGTGAGGAAACCACCAAGATCAGGAAAGAGGTAGAGGGACTCATTGCTGCAACGGATCTCGAGAAGAAGGTAGAGGATATAGAAGAAGTGATCAAAGAGATCCAGTCACAGGTTGACCCGGTGTCCAAGATCGAAGATCTTCTCAAATCAGTGGAAGGACTCAGCACTGCAATCGGGAATTTGAGCGAGTCGAAGACCTCTGAGAGCCTCGACAAGAAGGTGGATGGACTGGCTGATTCTCTCAAGGGAATTGATTCGACTATGGTTGAGATTCGTGACTCCAAGGAGATGGAGGTTCTCTTCAAGAAGATGGATGATATTCTTGTTGGAGTTGCGGGTATCGGCAATGACGTGAAAGGCACCGGCTCTCTTGGCGGGGTGGACAAGAAGATTGAAGATCTTCAGCAATACATAGCCGGCGTTTCGGCAATGGAAGACAGAATACAAGACCTATCGAACTCGCTGTCAGAAACAAAGGAGATCGTCGGAATCATCGTGAGACAGCTAGATGACCTTGAACGCAAGTACAATCTGTCACTTGAGAAGATGACTGAGGCCATGGATAAGGCTGCAAGCATTGCCGAAGCCGCAGCCACCTCGGAAACCGCGGCCAAGGCAGACAAGAAGCCCACGAAGAAGGCGCCAAAGGAGAAGGAACCCGCTGAGAAGGTGATAGTAAAGAAAGTAACGCCATCAGCCATTGATGACGTGATGGCTGATCTTCTTGAGATGGTTACTCCTCAGACTGAGGCCAAGGAAATGGCTGGAGCCTTAGAAGAGGTCCGAGACCAGTTGACGCTTATGATAAAGGACCACACTCCTGTGCTCTTCCAGTTCGGAAAGAAGGCCAGGGAATTGAAGTCCTATCCGCCCACGGCCACGCTCAATGAGAACGACATAGCGGCATTGAACACTGAAATCCGCGCTTGGACATCCAAGTTGAAGGAGATTGCCAAGGGTAGCTGACCTTGGTGGGGTGAAATCTAGATCTTGGCAGTGGATCTAGCCGAAGAAAGCAGTGACAGTGAGCATAAACTTATCAAACTGAAACACAATTGCGCAACTTGAAACACTTTCGTCGCAATTCTTGTGGCGAGAGTACTGACCGAACTGCTCTGGGTCTATCTGTATCCATAGAGTACTCAGTGAGTGGATGGAAGTAATGAGTTCGAAACAACGAAGCAATAATCTTGCATCGAGAATCGCGCTGCTCGACAAGGTGTCGGACAAGCAGCTTGCCAAGGAGTTCATAGAACTACATGAGGAGAAATGCAAAGAGTGTGAAGAGGACCGCTTGGGCTGCACCGTCCGTCCAGCGTGTAAGGACCGCAACTTCCTAAACATGCTTATTGAATTGGGTATAGATCCCGAGAATCTTCCTAGCTTCTGCTACAGTCAGTATCTTGAGCAAGTCAAACGTTTCGTGCTGGAACGTAAAGGCAGAGGGATGGTTGATCGTCGGCTCCAGACCAAGGACTTCCTGTCAGCTCTAAGGGTCAGCTCGCTGAAGCATTTTGTTTCCCGATTTGGTAAGGTTTGGAGCAAGACCACCACAGCTCAGGAAGGCAATGTCAAGTTGGTCGCAGGAGATGACCTATTGTTTCAGTTCGACTTCGCTCGTGGCATCGTGATCATCAATCCACGGCACCATGAGATAGAAGACTTCCAGGTCTTCAAGTTGTATATAGAACTGCTCTCAAAGCATTATGACATAGATGCCTCGGCATCACCTGCAACTGACACCTGGTGGCTTCTTACAATGGACCTCGCCATTACGAAGTCTGCACAAACTATGCCTCTCCTTGAGGACGACTCATTGAGTGCCTACGAGGACTTCTTTGTGGAGGCTACGGACGGTTCGATGCATATTGAGGCCGAAGTTGTCTCGGACGACTCAGCAGATCCGTTCGAGGTACAGTACCTGCTTGTGCTGTTTGACAGAGTTTCAAAACTCAAGCGGCGCAAGAGAGCAAAGTAGCTTGCTCGAGAACAGCATTATCAATGTAACACGGTGGGATTGAAAATGAGTGGAAGTGCGGTTGTTGAGAGTATTCCA
>JBHLRV010000176.1:0-4485 GCA_048882205.1 Candidatus Thorarchaeota archaeon
GAATTGAGAGAATGAGCTTCCTGGGATTCGCAAGAAGACTCGTTTCGAATCTATGTTGTAACGGTTCAACTTTCCCGTCCTTCCACTTCTCGACGACTCGCTTGATCTTTCCTCGTATTTCCTCTCGATATCGAACGGCCACTGAGAAGCACTGCAGCACTCTGCAGAACCAGTTGTTCTCAGCGAGGACTGAGTCCTTTACCTTGACCACGAACTCGCCGCCGATGTCGCCAAATTTGCTGTCTATCTCTGCTACCGTTTGACCTCCGTCAAGACGAATCACGCGAAAGTCGTCACCGAAGGTTGCTCTCTTTCCTTCAATCCTGAAGACCTCAAAAGTGCCTTCGGGACCCAGAATTAGGAAAGCGTAGTTCTCCGTCGCGATTCCGCGTCTCTGGACTTGCTGTATTCGAGTCATGATCTCGATATTGTCAACCAAGACTACGAAAGACAACATCGGCTCCTTTGTGGCGAAACTTAGAGCATAGGACTCGGCTACCATCTCCTCGAGCGTCGCTATCCATGTGCCAGTTTCCGAGAACAACTTGACAACGAGCCTTCGCGAACTCTCATCCAATTCTCCAGACCACAGAGATGTTCGGACTGTGATGAAACCGGCCTTCTCAGATTTCGAGAGACGCTTGCGATCTTTGTCGAATTGCTTCTCCTCTATCTTCCCGATAATGTCAGAGTCCTTTGTGAACTGGCGACTTTTGGAGCGCCAGACTTCGGTCTGCCGCAAGCCAAGCTCATCACCATGGATATCAGTACTGTACAGATCTTGAGCCATCACACGAACCACCGGACCAACCTTTCGTTCTTCCCTGCCCCGAGGCAATTCTGGACACCTCTTCAGAATGGACTAGCAATGCACCAATTGACTATGTGTATGATAAGTGTTCGTGGTTGATGGTGCTTTCGATTGGACACTTGCCTTTCCCGAAAGCTTCAAACACAACATAGCCAGCAGAAGAAGCATGAAACTCGGCGAGATTTATCGATTGATAGTTGACATGGGTATCAAGGCGGATCCTCGAGGAGAAGACAGGATCAAGAAGATACTCGAGGAGTCAAAGAAGAAGCTCGACAAGCTTGAAGGGAAGAAGAAGGAACTTGCCGACAAGGATGTGACTTGGAATCCCTATACAGACTGTCGGTTGCATTACGGAAGAGAGGACAGGGAAGTCAATAGCGTTTTAGCTGGCATCGACATTAGGACTGGAGAGATTGTCCTAGCAGACCGACTTTCGGAAAAAGGAACCCCCATCGACATGGTACTGTCTCATCATCCTCACGGAATAGGACTATACCAACTAGACTGGGTGATGCGTCTTCAACCAGAGCACTGGGCGAAGCTAGGAGTTCCCATCGCTCAGGCAGAGTCAGCGATGGCAAAGAGGTTGAAAGAAGTGCATTTCGGCATAAGGGGTGGGAACCATACTCAGGTGATCGACGCGGCAAAGCTCTTGGATATCCCCTTCATTTCGGCTCATACACCCGCCGACTCACTAGGGTACCAACTCATGACCGACTTCCTGAAGAAGAAAGACCCCCAGACTCTTGGCGACATGGTGGAGGCCCTCTTGGAGATCCCGGAGTATCAGGGAGCAGAACCGTACGGTGCCGGACCCGAGATCATTGTTGGAAAGTCTGAGGGTAGTGTTGGCGACAAGTTCGTTTTCTTCACAGGTGGAACTTCTCCAGGCAAGGAGTCAATCAAGAAACTTGCCAGAGCTGGAGTGAGCACAATAGTCACTATGCACATGACAGAGAATCTCAAGAAGGAATGTGAGGAGGAAGGACTCTACGTAGTCATCGCTGGACACCAGAGCTCAGACTCCATAGGCATGAACCTGATTCTCGACGAGCTCGAGAAGAAGGGCATGAAGACATACGCTTGTTCTGGGTTCATCCGTCATAAGAGAACGAACTAGATACATCGGCGGTCCGAGTGGTCGTAACATCTACCTTCAGTGGGCGAGGTCACGGCTTCTCAAATTGAATGACTCGTATCCTGGACCAGTAAACCACGCCTCCCAATCTTCTCGCCACACTCGGACCAGAGTTTCTCTGAACAGACCGCGGAAAAGCTTCATATACACCGTTGCTACGTCGACCGTCCCAACCCATGCAGAGCTTTGAGTTGGCATTTGGCATCATCGGTGGTCTTGCCCTCTTCATGTATGGGATCACGTTGCTTCGGGAAACCCTTGGTAAGATTTCTGGAGCAAGGGTAACGCGAATTCTTGAGAAAGTCAGCAATAACCCTGTGAAGGGCATGTGGGCAGGGGCAGCAGCCACAGTGATGACGCAGAGCTCAAGCATCACCGTACTCACTCTGATTGGGTTTGTGAACGCCGGACTGATGACCTTCAGTCAATCAGTGAACGTCATGCTCGGATCGGAAATAGGGACCACTATAACTGCTCAGCTGGTGGCCTTTGAGATCGGGATGATGTACTGGCCTCTCATAGCGTTTGGGTTCTTTGGAAGCATGTTCTCTAAGAATGAGAAAGTGGACCTCATAAGCAGGGTTCTCTTCAGCCTGGGTCTCATCTTCTTGTCCATGGACTTCATCAAGTTGAGTGCGAGACCCTTGGGAGAGAACCAGGTGTTTGTGGATCTGATCAATGAATACGGTTCAAATCTATTGATAGGGATTCTGATAGGTGCCGCCATAGCTGGGATTACTCAGAGCAGCTCTGCTACAACGAGCCTTGTTATTGCCCTTGGGATGAGTAATGTCATCAGACTTGATGCAGGAATTGCCCTTGTCATGGGGGCAAACATAGGCACTTGTTTTCTTGAGATAATCGCCGCCATTGGAGCTACGTCACCAGCGAAAAGAACGGCCCTTGCACAGACAATGATCAACGTGGTGGGCGTGGCGATCTTCGTGCCTTTCCTCGGACCATTCTCAGATCTGGTTGTGCTTACAACCCCGGATTTGCCAAGACAGATTGCCAATGCTCACACAATCTTCAATGTCATAGTGAGTCTTCTCTTCATCCCGCTCGTTGGACTCTTAGTCAGGTTCTGTGAGAGAGTCATTCCTGACAAAGAAGGAGAGTTAATCGGGAAGCACAGCTTTGATGACCAGATGCTTCACATGCCTCAGGCTGCTCTAAGGGAGGCTGAGAGGGAAGTCATCCGAACAGCTGACATCACACTCACCATGATTAGAGGAGGCAGAACTGCACTTCTTGAAATGAATCCAGACAAGGCAGATCGTGTGCTGAGATACGAGGACGAAGTGGATGACAACTGTAGGACGACCGAGCTATTCATAGACAAGATTAGGGAGGAGGAGCTTGGGCAAGAAGATACCATTTGGAGAATGAAGCTTCTCGCCATTCTGACTGATGTAGAGCGAGTTGGAGATCTCTCAAACAACATTGCGGAATTTGCTTTTGAGAGAATGCAGAATGGCATAAGGTTCTCGAAGACAGGCGTTAGGGAACTCGAGAGGATGTTTGATCTTGTTGAGGAAACCTATTCCACAGCAATCAAGGCACTCAAGACCAAGAACAGAGATATCGCTAAGAAGGCAGTGGTGCTCGAAGACGAGGTCGATGCCCTTGAGAGAGAACTCAAGAAGAATCATCGTGATAGAATGCGAGATGGCATCTGCATGCCTGAAGCTGACACAATCTTTGTTGAAACGCTCAGGAATCTGGAACGGATAAGCGACCATGCGGACAATATCGCCCTCGATGTCATTATGGACAACTAGGTGTAACCTTCAATCTAGAAGCCTGCAGCCATTCCGTCCTTTCTATGGTCAGAGCCAGCTATCCAAGCGTCATCAAGACGCAGTATTGCCTGTCCGCCACCAAATGTAGCAGAATGCTCCTCCACAATCTTGTGTCCTAACCTAAGAAGCTCTGCTTGGACTGTATCGGGAACACCACTCTCGACTCCAACAGTGTTGGCCGCCTGGTTGTGATGGAATCTCGGACTGTCTATAGCCTCTTGAGGTGTCATGTTGTAGTCTAACAGGTTACTTACTACCTGAGCATGAGCTTGCGCCT
Organism: Candidatus Thorarchaeota archaeon; assembly: GCA_048882205.1. Taxonomy (GTDB): domain Archaea; phylum Asgardarchaeota; class Thorarchaeia; order Thorarchaeales; family Thorarchaeaceae; genus SMTZ1-83. The sequence continues at coordinate 4,032 of JBHLRV010000176.1, forward strand.
GATGGGCTCCTCCCATAATCCCGAAGACACCAAGAAACGACTTGTCCCTATACAAGGCACCGGGAATGATGGTATGGAATGGCCGCTTTCTTGGTGCATAGCAGTTGGGATGCTTGGGGTTCAATGAAAACCCTGTGCCCCTGTTGTGGAGCTTGATACCAGTTCCAGGTACGACTAGTCCACTACACGTGTAGAGACTGTTGATGAAAGAAACAGCGAAGCCCTCCTCGTCTGCAGTAGCCAAATAGACTGTGCTGTATCCTACAGGAATACCAGTGGCACAGGAGCTTGCGGGTTTGTCAGCCATGATCAGGCCTGCCCTTGTCTTCGCATATTCCTTTGACAACAGTCTTTCCAGTGGTATCTTGTAGAAGTCCGGATCGGCGTTGTGCTCGTATAGGTCTGCATATGCTAGTTTCTTCGCTTCAATCATAGTGTGATAGCGGTCGATTCC
>JBHLRV010000177.1:0-4476 GCA_048882205.1 Candidatus Thorarchaeota archaeon
AGTCCTGCTAGGTCATCAGACTGAAGTATATTCTTCTCTTCCCAGCGCCTACGTTCTTACTCTTCCCGATCTGAATGTTCCCAATCTCACTCGTATTGGACACATGCGTTCCTGCACATGATGCCGCATCATAGTCACCTATGACTAGTACTCTGAACTCTGCTACGCTCTCAGGTACCATCTCCAAGTATCTTGTCTGGTAGCCTCTGTCTTGTAGAAACTCGATCGCTTCTTGCCGGACCATGAACTGAGTTACAACGTCAAGGTTCTGAGTGAGAATGGAATTGACTCCAGCCTCGACTTCACGTTTCATCTCTTCGCCGAAATCCTCTAGAGGAGAGTAGTCTGCTCTGCTTTTTCCTGGAGTGATCATGTTTCCGACCGTTTCGAGCCCATAGTTCAATTGCAGATATCTCGAGAGTACATGTTGTGTAGTATGGAACCTCATGCATTCATATCGCCACTCCCAGTCGAGCTTTCCATGCACGCTGACGTCAGCGACGAAACTGATATCGTCCTTTGTGAAGTGGCCGATCTCACCCTCAACTTTCCTTACTTCGTGAATGGTCAACAACGACTTGCCATCACTAAGACTGCCCTTATCGCTCGCTTGGCCGCCTCCGAGTGGATAAAAGGCTGTCTTATCAAGTACGACGTAGTCCTCTGAAACCTTCTTGATTGTCGCGTCGAAATCTCTGAGATAGTTGTCCTTCATGTAGAGCAGGTCAGTCATGACTCTCCTCCTCAGTTGTCAGCCAGTTCCCCTAAGACGATTCCACTCCTCCACAGCGAGATCTTGGGCTTTCTCGGTCTCTGTCGGAGTTAGATCAACTTCGGGAGTCCCCACTGCGGCTTCTATTATCGAACGGACGGCTTCCTCGGTCTCCTCCTCCTGGAGACCACTTGTAATGGCTGAGATTATGTCATCAGGAACACCTCGTTCGCCTAGAAATTTGGCAAGAGGTGTGTAGGAAACAGGAATGTATCCAGACTCGGTTGCTGGTTCTAGTCCAACAGCCCGCATCCTACTCTCAAAGAGATTGGTGATAATCGCCTCACGGGATTTGACCTCAGGTACACGAACATCTCGACCTTTCTCAATATCGCCAATCATACGTTCCATTCTCTTGGCCATCTGAGACTTCTTCGGCCCGCGACTCCGACGAGCAGCGGCACCTGCTATGGCACCAATTACGAGGACAATGATCAGATATTGAACGAATGGTTCAAGTAGGAGATTGATGAGGTCTTCAAACTGCATGAACACTTGCCCCTCCTGACGGAAGGCAGTCTAGAGGGCAGGTCTACCAAACGTCAACATTAAGGTTTCTCATAGGTAGATAGTACGCTTTGTACTGGTCAATACTTCTTCGAGAAGTGGCGAGCCACCTCAAGGTAGACGTCCACAGACCGAATGAGCTCATCCACTCTTATGTATTCGTCAGGTTGATGTGCTTGCTCGATCGAACCGGGACCGCAAATCACGTTCACAATGCCGATCTTGGGTTGGAGGACAGAGCAATCGGTGCCGAAAGTAGCTGACGTAGGAGATGGATGACGCCCTGTCACGCTCTCTACAGCATCCATTGTTACCTTGACAATTTCTGAATCATATGGTGTCACGACAGCGGGTTTACCATGGATGTACTCCACTTTGACACTGTCAGCTAGACCTGCTGCCGTCAATCTCCGGGTCATCTCTTCCAGAAGACTCTCAGTTGTCTGCCCCTTGACTAAGCGCATGTCCACCTCTGCTTCACAAAGGTCGGGAACCATATTGATCGTCGTCCCGCCAGAGATTGTTCCGAGATTCGATGTTGGTGCCCCCATAAGCTCATCTTCTTCGTATTCGTAGTCCTGAGCCCGCAGTACCTGCAAAGCTTCGATGCATAGCTCGATGGCATTCTTACCATCAAGGGGCAGTGATCCGTGGGCTGACCTTCCTTCTGCAACGATACGATGCCAAAACGTGCCTTTCTCACCAATGAGAACGTTGAGGCTCGTCGGCTCTGCACAAACTCCAAACGAGATACCCTTCAGCAGGTTGCTTTCTGCAACTTCCTCAGCACCCAAGCATCCGGTTTCTTCTCCCGAAGTTGCGAGCATCACGAGTGGATTCGAGTGACTCTCCTCCCTGTACAGAATCATGGTTTCCGCTAGGGCAGCTAGAGGGCCCTTCATGTCAGCGGCCCCTCTTCCGTACACTCTACCATTAGCGATTTCGGCCCCAAAAGGGTCGAATTTCCAAGTTTCACTATGCCCTGCCGGGACGGTATCCATATGTCCATGGATGACGAGAGAACCCTTCTCGCCATCAGAGGTTGAGAAGATCAGGTTTGGACGCTCTCTAGTTCCGACTGAAACACATGAAATCCCATAGCCCTCCAGATGGTCTCGAAGTACCTTTGCTACTTCCGCCTCTCCTCCAGGAGGACTCTCTGAGGAGGTGGCCACCAAGTCTGTCAGCAAGGAAAGAACTCTCTTCTTCTTCGTCAAGCAAACACCACAGAACGCGGTGATTGTGGACCTATGAAGATTCCTGACTGCAATTTTGACCGTGTTGGACAGTTTTTAAGCGTGGACTCCTCTCTATGAGATGGCGGTGTCGATGAGGCAGTTACCCCTGTCTGAGCTCCGGCAATGAAGACCCAAGAGCAAGCCGAGACCTGCCACTCTCGAAAAGAACTGTAGACCGTGACGGAACCAGTAGGAAGATACTTGCTGCAGGGTGCTCTGTCGGAGAGCATCTTCATCTGAATACATCCCAAGATTGGAAGTTGAGCCCTAGAGTCAAGAGTGAGCATAGTGAATATCGCAGCTGTCGCAGATGTACATAGTCCGAGATTCTTGAGCGAGTTCAAGACCTCACTTTCTGAAGTATCGATGCCCGACGTGTTTTTGCTCGCAGGGGACATGGTGACCTTTGGGAGAGCATCCGAATACTGGCATGTCATTCAGGCAATTGATTCACAGCTCGGATCGGGATTTCCCATATTCGCGTGCTTTGGGAATGAGGAATACAGCGGAGCAAGGGATGTAATCCTTGACCTGACTGCGGGTAAAGTGACATTTCTGGATGAGGAGTCCGTCATAGTCAGTCCTGGGGAGTCCAGACTAGGAATAGTAGGCGCACATGCTCCAATTGACAAGCGTGACTATGTCGTTGTATCTGACAACATAGACATGCGAAAGGTCTTCGAGAGGCGAACTGGGCGCTTGTCCAGGCTTCTGAAGGATACATCCAAGAAGGCGGATCATATGATTCTTCTGATGCACTATAGTCCAATTCTAGAAATCGATGATGACACAAACAGAAACAGATTCTCGTGGTGGATAAGCAGGACAATTGATGAGGTTGCTCCCGATTTGGTCATTCATGGGCACATACACAACCCAGCTAGAAGAATTGTCACTATCGGGAAAACAAGGGCGATCAATGTTGCCTTCCCGTCGCGCAGAGAGGTTACGGAAATCGCAATATGAAGCGCCAGTTTCCAAACATGATTCCAGAGAACGAGATAGAAACCCACGGCTCTCTGTGAAGACAGGATATGTTGGCTGAGACCAGTTCGTATCGGTCGCCTTTGTCAAGAGGAGAGCGATGCTGCTAGACGTCAAGAGCGTTAGATATCCCCGTCATGGAGTCGCAGAATCAGTCTGTTCTTCTGAATCAAGACTCCGTATCTTCGTCCGTTCGCATCTTCCACCAATACTTCATCCCCTTGTAGGAAGACGCGGACTCTTCGTCGCAGTTTTCGACCTGGTATGTCGCCGATTTCGATTATACAGGTCTCAGCCATTCTAGTGAACTCCGACGGATGTTAGTGATGGCGCGGCAGCCTGATAGGGATGCAAGACTTGATGTATAGATGGTAAATGCAATATATAACCGAAGATTGCGCGTAGAACCTCACATAGCTGTCCCAGGTGTGCCCCAGAAGCCGTTTTGTTGAAGGTGTTTTCTCTGCGCAATTCTGTTTGGAGAACCGCCCCATAGAAGTAATATCGAGGTCACTATGACCTTAACACTCGGCCATCAGCCTTTTTGCTTTCGTAGGTATCGGTTCTTGGCAGCGTGCGGACAATGAGGTCCCCATCGAGAAGCGAAAGAACAACTTCTCCAGATTCCACCTTGAAGACCAGTTCCTCATCCTCTTCCAGGAAGTCATACAATGTGGATTTGTCGATGTTTCTGAGAATCTTCACAAGGTCTTTAGCGTATTCCTTGTCCATCCTGATGCCCGCCTTGTCGGTGGTAAGAGAGAGGAGCCTGGAGGGACATGAAGATACAATGGTCCTATTATAGTTGCTGAGTTGCGACGTGCTTCCTTCGGGATCTAGCCTCTTGCTGCTCTCTCAGCGGCCCTCTGTTTTTCCTTCTCGAGTTCTCCAATCCGCTTTGTTCTGGTACTCTCATGTTTATTGATCTGTTTCCTCAACTTGTCAATGCGTTTCTCTTCAGTGGAGATCTTCTTC
>JBHLRV010000178.1:0-4475 GCA_048882205.1 Candidatus Thorarchaeota archaeon
GCAGTGATGAGGTCCTCACCCTGTGGATGTGCATGGTATGTATCACAGAAGGTCAAAGGCCATGACATCTCTGACACGGAGGGTCTCTTCGACGTCATCGCAAAGGCTCATCATGCCTATCCATGTACAGGCGCAATGACGGTTGACAGAGAGCTTGGAGACGCTCCGCTACACATAGCTGGATATAACCACAGGTATGCGGTTTGCGATGCAATTGGCATAGAATGCAGAGGGGAAGAACCCAAACATCCACTTGCGACTTGAGTCAAATCCCCTCTGATCTGGCACCAGGGCCAATCTCGACGCGATATGGGACTCCACCAACGCTTCTAATTGCCTCAGCTACTTGCTTCTCGTTCCCAGGAGCGAGTGCGAGCATTGTACCTCCTCCTCCACTGCCGTTTATCTTGCAGCCCAGAGCCCCTGCTGATTTGGCCGCTTCAATCATGTCCTCTATTTTCCGAGTTGATCTCTTCAAACGAGATCTAAGCAGATTGTGGTGGACGTCAAGCAGCTCCCCCACCCTTTTCGGATTCGGATTCTTCTCCTTTAGCAGTCCAAAGGCTTGTTCTGTGAGGTCTCTGTTTTGGAGTGTTGCCTGCGCCATCTTTCTTGACTCCGTTGGCTCCTCAGGAGAAACCTCGAATACCTTGTCGGAGGATGTGGTTCTTTGGTCAAAGCGGGGAATCTCTGTCGCCAAGATCTTGTACTCTCTCTCAACTTCAGATCTGATTCTCTTCAGGTCTCCGACAGTATCTTCCTTCTTCTCAAGGGAATCACCAATCGCTAGACCCTCAATCTGTGCAGGAAGGCACGTGGTCTTGTACTTCAATCCAGGATCCACATGGATGATGTAACCAAATGCAGAGGAGAAGTGGTCCATCATTCCTCCACTTTCTCCAAACTCAGTCACCTCAGCTTGGAAGGCAGTCTGTGCGAGATCTGTCACCTCAAGTTCAGTGCCTGCCATCCTCGCGAAGGCCATGACCGCGGCCACTGTGAGCGCTGACGAGCTAGAAAGCCCTGCAGATATGGGGATGTTTCCAGTGACTCGAAGGTTCCATCCATCTTTCGGTTTCATCCCGCGTCGAAAGAGAAGATTGAACGCACTCCTGAGATAATCTCGCGAGTGGCGGTAGTCAGTTTCCTTTTCAGATGAGAAGATGTCGCTGTCTTCGACATCGGGATAGTCAACAATGATTCTGCTGTCCTTCCGAGGACTCGCATCTATCTCAATTGCCATATCAAGAGCCGCTGGAATAACGGGTAATCCGAGATAGTCGCTGTGTTCTCCAAACAGACAGACTCTACCAGGTGCACGGACTCGAAAGGAATGCATCAAATACTGAGTGAGGATGCATACTATATAGGCATTCGTGAGAAGCTGACAACCACCGAAGTGATGCTCCACCGGTTAGGTGCTACTTGGCCTCTAGGGCCATCTTGATTGCAGTGTCAAAGTCCTCCGGAGTCACTCCTGGAGTCTGGATTGATAGATTCTTGTAGGTGTTTCTGATTCTTTCGAGAACCTCATCTGTGCCAGTGTTCGCTCCTATAAGCTCCTTTTCAACGTCTGAGATGGACTCATGGGGGAGCATGGTGAAATCGCCACTGAGAATGATTTCATTGATTTTGTCGTCTGTTTCCTCCACTGTGACTCTAATCAGTCCCCCTGGAGCTTTGTAGTTGGCTGTACCTATGGCGGTCGTCGCAGAGATTCGAACAGTTCTGGCATCAAGTCTGCCTCCCGTTCGCCAGTGAAGCCATTCATCGGACAAGTACTTGGGTCGGAGCTCCGACATTCTGCTCTTCTCCCAATCTGTCAGCTCTCCAGATACGAGCTTAATCTTCAGTTTCTCTTCGAACAGTTTGATTAGATCCTTCTTCACTTCCTCGCGGTCAAACGTCTTTCCTGTTTCTCGAAGTATTGTGGAGAGTCTCTCCCTGAGGCCCTGAGCAATCTTGTCACGGAACTTCTCATCAGGCACCTTCAATACTTTGACCATCATATCATAATTGAAATCAAAGATTAGGTTCCCGGTCAAGATTCTTGCATCTCCGACATCACCCGCACCATTTCCGGAGATCTTCCTCTCCTCCACTTGGATGTCGTTCGCAGGCTTGAACTCTGCATCAATTCCTAGGTTTCTATAGGCCTGGATGGGAGCTTCCAAGAACTTTCGATAGTAAGCATCTATATTCCTTGGAGATGTAGGACTATCGACTCTGTGGATGAGCTGGTAGAACATCTGACCATCATCAAGATAGACACCACCACCACCAATTACGCGTCGAGTAACAACAATGTCATTCTCCCGGCAGAAATCTAGGTCGATGTCCTTCTCTATCTCTTGGAAGTAACCAAGGCTGACAAGAGGCTCTGCCGGCCAGCAGATTATCAACGTGTTCTCAGACTTGCCCTCAGTGATTCCCTGTGCAATCATGTCATAGATAGTTTGGGTTTCTAGTGGGTCAATAGGTCCGAGGTCCAGCAGTCGCCAAGTTTCAACTGTCATGGCCGCGCAACGAAGTCTTAGGTCTAATAATTACTTCGGTCATCCCAAGGCATCCATCCCAACCATTAAATCGTGACAAGCACGATTGAGCTGTGATATTAATGATTGAGGCCATGGCACTTACTAAGAAGTTCAGCGAGTTCACAGCCGTTAATAACCTGAGCTTCCAGATAGCAACAGGAGAGATATACGGACTATTGGGACCCAACGGATCTGGAAAATCCACCACCATGAGAATGCTTCTGGGCATTCTAAAGCCGACAGAGGGCACTGCACTTATTCTTGGCCATGACATCTCGACTGACATAGTTGCTGCAAAGCGTGTCATCGGATATGTTCCTGAGGAGCCTATTCTCCCTGAGAGGCTCACTGGTTGGGAGTATGTGAATTACGTCAGTGACGTCTGGCGGATGCCAAGAGGCGCTGAACGTGAAGAAGAGATTGAGGAGCTCCTGACACTGCTTGACATCAGAGATGCAAGTGATGATCTCATTGAAACATACTCCAAGGGTATGTCAAGAAAGATCAGCCTTGTTGCTGCTCTGATACATCGCCCTCAGGTCATCATTCTTGATGAGATTCAGGCAGGCATTGACCCTCGGGGTGCGGCCACAATCAAGGAGATACTGAATGGTCTTCGCGCAAAGGGAGCCACCATCCTCATGAGTACTCACGTCCTCGAGATTGCAGAACAGATGTGTGACCGCATAGGGATAATAGACGAGGGGGCCATGATTGCTGAGGGGACCATGGCTGAACTCCGGGTGCAGGCCAAGGGTCAGAGCAGTCTGGAAGAGATATTCCTTTCACTCACAGGCGGCCCCGACATGCAAAGGATTGCTGAGTTTTTGGGAGGGGTCCCCTCCGGTTGACACTGTCAGACCTTTGGGTCCTATTGAAGCAGGACCTCAACCAGACCTTTAGACTCACTGGAGCCAGAGGCAAAAGAACGAAACAGGAAAGCGCGTTCAAGCGGTTCCGCCCTATCCTCCTCGTCGCTCTCGTCGGAGTCGCGATAATCTGGGCCATTCTTTCTTTCATTCCAGCAATAGGGTGGAGCACATTTGCCGCAATTGTGAATGACAATCTAGACATTGGGGCGGCCCTGTTCAACTTCATACTTCTGTTTTCGTTCATAGGCTCAATCATGGTGTCTGCAACAACTGTCGGAAACAGCCAACGTATGGAATACCTTCTTACTATGCCTCTGACGATGCGCACAGTCTTCCTCGAGAAGACAATACTGGTGATCCTGAACAACTCCATACTGTTCTTGGGTATTGGTTTGCCAATCTTCATCGGGCTCAGTATAATCTCCGTAGCCCCTTTCGCGGGTCTCTCGGTGTTTGTGTTTGCAGTACTCATGCTGGCCCTAGTCGCAATTGGTGTTTCAATCGGAGGTCTCTTTGGTCTGTTCTTCTCTCGTCTTCTCGCAGGTCGAAGAACTCTCAAGCAGATTGGCTGGTTTCTTGGAAGTAGTTTCGCCATCATCGTTTATGCAGTCTATTATCTCACACTATATACTTCAAACGGGTCTGACATCTTCCAATGGCTTTTTGAGATCGCTCAGTCGCTCGGACTCTCCTCCGACATTAGTCCCGGATATGCCGTGAGCACCTTGTCTCTTGGGGTTCTGATAGGTGCTCCTCTCAACACTCCTGATGTGTCACTGGCTGTGCTGTTTGTGGCATTAAGTGTGGGACTTGCCTACGCTAACTCCTACGTTAGTGAGATTGCCCACTACAGCGGATGGCTTGCAAGTGGGTCCAAGAGAACTTCTACCGATGAGCCCCGCACCTCGCATACTACGTGGAATCCTCAACCATTTCCAGGTATACGGTTAAACCAAATCCTCAGTGTTTCAATGTGGTACAACATCGCATCGATACGGAGAGAAGGAAGGGTACTCGCAAACTATCTGATTGGCCCCGTTAGGTTTGTGATCTTCTTGGTCATACC
>JBHLRV010000179.1:0-4470 GCA_048882205.1 Candidatus Thorarchaeota archaeon
AGCTTCTCTTGACTAAACGCATCGGAGGAAACAACACGGAAACGATATCCCTTGATAGCACAGACCAATGCCAGTGATGTTCCCGTGCTTCCTCCTGTATACTCCACCACAGTGTCACCAGCGTTCAATCTCCCGTCTTCCTCTGCCTTTTCAATCATCGATTGAGCCATACGGTCTTTCATACTTCCTGTCGGATTCTCCCATTCCAACTTCACCAATACTCTTGCGTGGCCCTCAGGAACCACCTTCTTCAACTGCACCAGTGATGTAGTCCCAATCGCATCCAAGGCATTCGCAGCAACTTTCACGGTCAGACCTCCTCAGCCATACGGGCGTGCAAGACTTTAACACATTTGGCTCTGGCTCCCGATTGCAAAGAAGACTATTCGCAAGAAGATTTCGCAGCGGGTAAGTGGGACACTGAATGCGTGGCGCATCAACTTGAGTACCGACGAGCTTATGTGAAACCAGCTCGAACAAACGCTATCGCGTAGTCTAAGGTCTGGAGAATGTACGAGCACTTCGAGCCCTCTGACCGAGTCTTTGTTGACCGGGAAGAGTATATCGACTGGATGAATGAGGCACTTGAGCGCTGTAAAGAGAGAAGTGTTGTGCTTCATCTTCGCGGAATTGGAGGGATTGGCAAGAGCTCACTCCTCGACCACTGGAAGAACACAATCGACGACACCATCCGTCTTGACTGTGAGCAATACACCGATTTCTATGACCGCCTGAATGTGATTGCAAGGGGAGCCGTTCTTCTTGGAGTGAGTCTGCAACGGTTCGACGTTCTCTGGCAGATCCGGCAACGCTTTGTGGAGGGAGTCGAGCCTGTCAAAGAAAAGGGTCGGGAACGGGCAAAGGAAGTCGTAATGGCCATACCATTCATCGGTTCATTGGCAAGTATCGGCAGTGCAATTGGTGCCATCGGAGCGACAGTATCTCCAAAACTCAAGGGAAGATACGGCAATCTGGGAGAATGGCTACAGACCCGTCTCGGCAAGGACTACGTCCAGCGGTTGCTGGAGATACTCTGGAAGGAACCGAGGCATGCGGAATTCTTGTATCTTGATGCACTCCTTGAAGACTTGAACAACCGCAAGACGTATGAGCGACCCATCGTATTTCTACTGGATCATTCCGAGCATTTTGATAATGAGAAACGGCGTTGGCGCTACGGTGGCAGAAAGATCACCGAAACCGAGCTCTGGCACGTATTCCTGAGTTCATTGTCCAACTGCGTTGGAGTCATGGCTAGCAGACAAGCTTTGTCCAGCAAGACAAGTGAGGAGCTCAAAATCGAGGAGTCTGAGCTCACAGAGCTTGACAGAGAGAGCTGCATCGAGCTCCTTGAGCAGCGTCAGATTACGGACACTGAGCTTCAGGAAAGGATTGTCAGCGTGAGCGGTGGGAACCCCTTTGTGATAGGTACGATATGCGACCTTGCAGATTCCGGTAGCCTTTCGCTCGGTGATGTAGAGGACCTGCGTGCAGACACCCTTGAGGAAGTCCGACTCAGTACTTGGAGAAGACTCTTCAGTCAAGCCCATGACCTCCTGGGTCTGGCTGAGAAGGCCGGTCTCATGCCGTTCTTTGATAGAAGAACAATGTCTGTGGTCAAGCCGAAGATGAGGACAGACCACTGGGACAGGTTGATTCACCTGAGCTTTGTCAGAAACAGGGGGGACGAGACTTGGGTGCTACACGATCTTGCGAGAGAGCTCATCGTGGCTGAACTTGGCCCACGGCTTCAAGAGTCGACAGATGAGGTGGCTCAACTTCTCGAAAGGGCCTCGACAGACGAGTCGGACTACGCCCTATTAGGATTGGCCCTGTCAGTCCGAGCACTGGCCGCAGAACGAGACGCAGCGGCAAAGCTCGGATCAACTGTTTCTGACCTTATGTGGAGGAATGACTTCCCCAACGCTCTAGCACTTCTTGATGCAGTTAGAGTCGACACGAAGGAGAGCCATGTGGTGATACAGGGCCTGAGAGGAGGAGTCTTCGCCCATATGTTCAGAGTGGCGGACGGCGAACATGCGCTTAGGGAGGCGCTTGAAACAGCTCAAGAGTTCGGTAAGAGAATCCCCGAGGAACTCTTGATACACGTTGCACGTACGCTTAGCTTTCTTGGTGTCCTACTCTTCCGGGCCGGGAGAGCCCCGGAGGCCGAGGACACCTACCGGGAGGCTCTCAGAATCTATCGAGAGCTGGATGAAACAACACTGGGTTTCCGTCCTCAGGACATGGCTTATACTCTCTTCAATCTCGGTTGGCTCCTGATGGCTGTCAATAGACCGGAAGAGGGCGAGAAAGCAGCTCGAGAGGCACTCGCGCTCTATGAGGAATCCACTCCGACAGCATTGTACGACCCTATGAGGGGCATCATGATTTCCCTACGCAACATCTCCTCAGCACTCTTTTTCACAGGTAGGACTTCAGAGTCGGAAAAGATACAACGAGAGGTTCTCGGGGTCGGCAGAGAACGTGTCAGCAAAAAACAAGATAACCTCTCTGAAACTCGTGATTTCGGTGTCAGCCTTCTCAACCTTGGTGAACTACTGAGACTCACGAACAGACCAACTGAGGCGATTGATCTATTCCAAGAGGCACTTCAGCTGTGGCGAGAACTAGCCAAGAAGGAGCCAGAGGTGTTTTTGAACGCGGTTCCATACACTCTCGCCAGCTTCGCAGTGCCTCTCAAACAGACTGGCAGATATTCGGAGGCGGAGGAGGCATACCTAGAGGCAGTCGACATCTATCGAGAACTTGCTGAGAAGACACCTGATGTATTCTCGAGAGGTATCGCATGGGCTTTCCACGATTTCGCAGTTCTTCTCAGGCAAACTGGCAGAACATCAGAGGCCGAAGAGAAATGTCGAGAGGCTCTCAGGATTCACAGGGAGATATCCACTAAGTCTCCTCGTAGATACGACCACATAGTATCCTGGAATCTCAACAACCTCGCAGTTCTTCTCAGACAGACTGGGAAAACCGCTGAGGCAGAAGAAGCATACCGAGAGGCACTTCATACTGCTAGAGAGATTAGTCACAAGGCCCCAGAGGTCGTCTTTCTCACCGACCTTGTTGCCACCATCCTCAACAATCTCGCAGTTCTTCTAAGACAGACAGGGAGAACCGCTGAGGCGGAGGAGGCCATTTTGGAGGCACTCAAAATCAGAAGACAGCTTGCTCAGAGTTCTCCAGACCTCTTCGTACAACGTGTTGCCACCACACTCAACAACCTTGGTGTCTTGCTCTCTGAAACAGACAGGTCATCTGAGGCAGAGGACGCACTCAGAGAAGCACTTCAGATTCGCAGAGAGCTTGCCGAAGAGTCACCAATTGCCAATGGCCCCGGGGTCGCATCGACACTCAGCAATCTCGGCATTCTTCTCAAACGAACTGGTCGACCATCAGAGTCAGAGGATGTCTACCGCGAAGCGATTGATGTCGGAGAGGGCCTGGTCTCGAAGGCACCGACGGTCTATCAACATGCACTGACAACTACCCTCTGCAATTATGCACTTCTGTTTTCAGACATCGATGATACAGATGCTCTCCTGCAGAACACCATGATCAGATTGAAGGAGCTTGGTGTCGACAGTCTTCCTGAAAGCGAGATGTGGTCGGAGGATGAGGACGAAGAGGTGAACCCTATAGGGCCAGCTTAGTACAATCAGTCGTGTCTTGAAACTCTTCATAAAACAGATGTGCGCAATTCATAGATGATGTCGTAAGGGGCGGATTTTCGTTCACTCCTCAAACATTGGCTCCGGCCAATCAATCACTGAGTCTGCATCTGCAATAGGTTCTCTTCTCCATCTACTAAAGCAATACAACACGACGATTACTACGATGGGCCATATGACAAAGATACTCATTGGCGACCCCAGAGCTCCTGTCCAAGGCAGGATGATCAAGAAGAAGATAGGCAAGACCAGAAATGCTACACACACCATGCATATCCGGTAGATATCTCGGTCAATCTCAATTACAATCTTGTCCGAATTCAAATGACCACCCTTCCCTCATTAGATGACTACACAGCTCACAGATAGAAGTTGTGGCCTGATAGAAGAAGTGGTAGCGTGTGAATGGTAGGACTTCGGAAGTCTTATGTCGAAGCTCCGGACATGTTCCAGTTCACGGTCTTGTCATCTCTAGCTCAAGACTGAAAGAGAGCATTGTTCGAGATGTGTATCGGAAGGGACTATCATGACCAATGATGAAGCATCACCAACTCTAGTGCCGACCTCTGGCGTTCGATTCGAAGACCAAGTGAGAGTCGTCAGGGCCTATGTTGTTCTGAGTAACAATGGAACTGTACCTGTTCATCTCAAAGAGGTCAAGGGGATAACGAGATTGGCACGGTCCCAGATCTCTGGACTCAATTCATTCATGGTCATGCTTGGTCTATTAGAGCATGTGAGTAGAGGACACTACAAGCCAACCACCGCTGCAGTGAAC
>JBHLRV010000180.1:0-4458 GCA_048882205.1 Candidatus Thorarchaeota archaeon
TGATAACCGGACTGTTGCAGGACTATGGTTGGGGATCAGCTCTCGGCTTTCAGCTGCTTTAGGATCTGCACCCCTGAACAACCTCACTACGTCTTCGACTGCTGCTTGGCTACCTGCCGTGACACCAAGCTCGTATTGATCAGACGGGGTGAGTTTGGAGAAGAAGAGAGATGACATAGTTTCAGACTCCAAGACAACTCTAAAACCGCTCACGTAGATTCCTCGCTCATTCCATTTATGAACTGAATAGTCTAGAAACCATCGGACAGCATCCTCTATGAGTTGAGCTCTCGATCTGCCGACTCTATCATGCACAAGGTTGTCGATTCTTCCCACGAGTGCCTGACTCATCGTGACACTGATGATCTTCTTCTTCAGCAGCTCGCTGATCTCATTGAGCCGAGCTTCTTCGGACGAGCTGCGCTTTGCCTTGCCCTCGAGGCTTGCTTTCTCCTTCATTAATGCGGATTCTTCGAATCTGAGCGACAATACCAGAAAACCTCCAGCTGCCACATGAGCGAAGTTGTCGATGCACTCATAGTGTGTATTTACATCTACGGGGTCTTGATAGTTCCACATCCATTTGACTATATGAACCCTTTGGGAGTATGATTGACCACAAGTATATCCGTATGCAGAAACCTTAACCGATGAACCTGTGGAAGACTGCCAGAGTTGTGATTGATGGAATACTGCGAACTTTGGCTTGAAACGGATAATCGGCAGTTTCGAGTGGCCTTACTTGTGCCAGATGGATTTGAGCTTCCGGAAGGGTTCAGCCTTCTGATGTCAGCTCACCCCTCAGGAAAGGCCCTCTATGTATCCGATTGGCATTCTGGGATTACAGAAGCAAAGCAACAGATCAATAGCGCAGCTCAGTTCTATAGCGACAGGGCAGAGAAGTTTCTCTTCTTTAGAGAGATAAGACCGGCAAGCACTGCCTGATGTCAACTTGGATATGCTTCCAAGACACAAAGAAAAAGGAAAGGGGGAGGGGCAAAGACCCCTCTATGATTTCCGGCTATGGCCATGGAATACCAAGGCCCACCAGTGCCGGGTTGAAGAAGATGACAACTCCTATCCCGATGGCTGCTAGACCAATTATGACTATAACAGGTGTGGCAGCGAAGACCCTTCCAATAAGCTGAATCAGCTTAATCAGAAGACCGCTTAGGAGATATACGACAGCGAATATGACAAAAGCTATCACAGCCATCCACTTGAATGAGATCACCTGCGTGACGACGTCACCAATGATTGGATCTGAGGCTAGCGGAGCCAAGAATCCATACAACGTAAACGTACCGAACAAGGCCAAGCCTAGCGCCAGTATCAAAGCAATCGGGAACTTCGATAACAATCGCATGCTTAAGGCGAATCCTGCTAGTATCAGGACTCCGGCCACGATGATGGCATCGGGATTGGCCGCATAGACGACATAGCCCACCAGCATATCAAGTATGCCGACGAAGAAGCCAAGGTATGTGCTTATAGCTACAAGGCCGTCAAAGATTGTTCCCAGAAGCGGTACTGGGTCGGTAATGTTCTCTAGCAGCCATGCAGCAGCCAGAATGCCAGAGCCTATCAACACCCATGCGACGACTATGTCATTCTGAAAGTAGGCCACTATCTCATCGAGAGTGAGGTCCAAAAACTCCAATTGAAGCATGGTTTACACCTCTTGCTTACTGACTCGTTGGTTCACACCGTTTCTAAAAAACTATTCTCACACAATCTGGAGGCCCAATATCATGGAAGCTAACATGAACGAAACCCAATACAGCAGCCCTGACACTACCCCCAGTACCACTGGCCTCCTACCACCCACCATTCGAGTATTCAGATACCCAGTGAAGAGCGTAGTAATCAATAGAGACAGAAAGAGAGGAGTAATAGCCACAACGTCAATGGTGCCTGGAACGAGAGTTGGACCCTCACTCAGTAACACTCCTATGGAGAGAAACGGCGACAATGCTGTGAGAAGACCCAACACAGCTGAGCTTGTTAGACCTAGCAAATAGACTTTGAGTCTTTGAGCCGCGACTATGGCTTCTTGTTCCTTGGCAACCGCAGACCTCTGAACAAGCCTTGCCGCAATGCGTGCTATTCTTTCACCAGCCGCAGTCGCCGAAACTTCGCACATTGCCGGGATCATCTCAAGCATATTGGAGACTCGCTGACCTTTTGCAAGTCCAGCAGATATTGACAAAGCCTCCTTTGAGCTTCCTCCTCCCCAATAGATGGAATTGATGGCAGGATCGATGAGCTGTTGGACTTCCGAACTTGTATCGTTACGGACTTCCGCAATAGCCACTTCCAGAGTGTCACCTGATCTGAGACGCTCACCCAACAGCATCAAGAAATTCAGAAACTCATCGTACTCTTCAACAATCTCCCGCTGAGAGGGCTGGAAGGGTCCAATCTTATTCGGCCTGTCGAAATAGGCAGAGAACTGACTGGAGAATCGGTTCTTCAAGAGAAGGTTCATCGCAAGAAAGAGAGGCACCAACAGCAGCACCATCGGATTCGTAGCATATCCCGAGAGAGAAACGGCAAGAGTCAGCATTATTGGAACATAAGTTGCCAGGGCAGCCACGACAAGAAGCCTGCTCTCAAGCTCAAGGTTTCTTTGCCGCAGCGTCATATCTGCCTCAAACGACTCGCCAGAGAGCAGATCAAGTAACTCGGTCTTCTGTTCAAGTGCTGACAGGATGCCCGTGATGTATCTCCTGAGATCATCCGAGGGCTGATTCTTTGCGAAATCCAATAGGCAAGTTTCTGGAGGCACTTCCTCATCTATCCTGAGTATCATCCCCTGAAAGATGGGTGACAAATAGGGATGCCGAGACTGAGCGACCATCTCGATTGCATCAAAGATTGTGCCATCGGCCTGAAACACTAGAACGAATTGCTCGAAGACCAAGTCAGCCTCCTCTGATAGACCGAGTTTATAGCTATTCGTCTTGTTAACAGGGTAGGTGACCACAGCGAAGTAGGTAATGATGGACATTAACGCAGCAAGGGGGACAGCCACGAGAAAGTGAACCTGCAACAGCGAAAGTATAGCGAGAATCCCAAGGATCATTCCGAGGGAGGTCAAATAGGCGGCTGCTACCACTCCTTGAACGGTGACGTGCATGAAAGGTTCTAGAAACTCGACAGCCCTGAATAGTTCTTTGTCTTCTCTTCTGGACCCAAGGCTTGAGAAGACGGGAATCCTCGAACTGAACCTGCAGAGTTGCTCATAGAACACCTTTCAAGTCCTCTACTAGCTAGGCATCTATACATCTCTTAAATTGCCCGTTGCTAGTGGACGAACAAAAGAAGGAAGCGGGGACCTTGGCAGCCAGTGGGAGGCTTGGAGGTCCCGGATTCGTATTATGAACTATCTTCGCCGAACCAGTATGACGACGCCAGCTACTCCGACGCCAAGAACCAACAGGAAGAACAAGCCGCCTCCTGCATCCCCGGCCAAGTTGGTATATGCCACGTAGACAGGATCCTGTTCCACACGTAGACCGTTCCACTCTGGGAACGTAACCGCATACCACCATTGGCTGTTGTGGAAGGCTGTGCCGGCATTTATCGCCAACTGCAGGGGACTATTGTACAGAGTTCTTGCGCGGGCAGACAGACCATAGGCCATGTGAGCGAATAACCAGGCCGACAACGGAGCCTGCCATGCAATCAGGACGAAGTCGCTCGCCCTTGCACCCAAAAGGGTATTGAGTGCCGTTTCCGAGGGGGAAACCGTTGTCCAAGGATCTGTCGACTCATTGATCAGGGCATACTCCCGACCAAGTCCAATGTCGAATGCACGCTCATCGTCATCACCGACCTTGATTGATATATCTTCATCAAGAGGAGTCGTGGAGGTCGGGGGAGTGACGGTGTTTCCGTCGGTTGCTCGAGTCACAGTGTACCTTGAGGTGAAGATTGACAGATAGTGAACTGCCGAGATCTCCATTGTGTCGACTATCAGTTCGGACGGATCAGCTGGGATTATCCCTAGCCATCTGGCTGCAGTGACCTGACCAATCGTGTAGAGGGTTTCTGCATGAACTGCACCTGTATCATCCACGACGATATCATACTGGATAACTATCTCACTGATGAGTACCGTGAGTACTGGCCAAATCAACGTATTCAGAAACTCTGATTCGTTTGCAGCCACAATCCTGGCAGGCATGTTTGAATATCGCATGCCAAAGCGATAGTGATTATCGCCAAGCTTCGTTGCAGGAATGGACTCCACGGCTGGAGTGACTTCCGGCCATGGATTGGCATTGGCAACAGGCACCACATACCACGCGGGTTCATTGCCTACGTCAGGCAGGTTGTTGGCACCATAGGTTTCGTTGTGTGCTAGTAGGAATGCGAAGATCGCACCAATGAAGACCTCCTTGTTGCCGGGAGTCTTGTAGTGCATTCCGAATAGCTGGTATGGGACAACTAGCT
>JBHLRV010000181.1:0-4451 GCA_048882205.1 Candidatus Thorarchaeota archaeon
CCAATGCCTACAGCCTGTACGTCAGGCAAGGAAGAGATGCGAGAACTCAGGTATTCTCTCTAGACTATTCCGAGAGACTTAGAGTATATGACACTCAGGGCTCCCTCGGTTCATCTAGAAGCTGGAGCAGCAAGGTCAGGTGTATTGCCGTTGCTGACTTAGAGAGTGAGGGAGAAGACGCTCTTGTTGGCGGAGTGGGAAAACGAGTGATTGTAGTCGACCAACGCGGGCGCACGCTATGGAAGATTGAGCTAGAGAGTTCAGTTATTGCGTGCGACGCGCGTGATGTTGATGGTGACGATGCCGCAGAGGTCGTGGCAGCTCTCCAGAATAGGAGAGTCATCCTATGGAATCATGATGAAACTGCACTCTTCAGCAGAACGGTAGAACAGCCCATTGCAGACGTTTGGCTTGAAGATATAACAAATGACTCAGAGCTTGAGGTTGTCATAGCCGACCGGAAGGGTACTGTTCTGATAATCTCCGCCGCAGGCTATGAGTTGAAACGCCTTACCCTTGGGTCAACAATCACTGTCTTTGGTGTATTGACCTTCGGAAAGCGTAGGCTCTTTGCCACTGGAGATCACTCTCCTGAGCTCAGAATCTGGGACATAGATGGGAACGAAGTTACACGGGTTTCTTTGACGGCACCGCCAAAGGCACTGGCGACAGGAATGCCTGATGACGTGTCGGATGTTGCATATCTCGTAGTTAGCTCTCGCGACAGGAAGCTTACCTTTTGGGAGGTTCAAGGAACGCTCAAAGTGAATAAGTCAGAGAAAGTCATTCTACAAGAGATCGAGTCAACAAAGACTGAACTCTATCGAAGGGCTATCAAGTGTGGAAACTGTGGAGCACCTACTTCCCCTGAAGCCATTGAATGTGCCGCGTGTGGGGCCAAGCTAGAGATGCTTGATGAGTATCCGATTGAAGAGTACTTGAAGGAGAGCATAGAATCTATCACTTCCAAGCACACCCGAATCAAACTAAAAGAGTTAGACCGGATTCTTAGAAAGACCCTGCCCAAACCGGCTGCCTACAATCTTCGAAGAAGTATTCAAACTATGATAAAGAAAGGAACCATAGAGGGCCACTTTGACGGGAACCTATTCATACGTACTTTCGAGGACGAGAAGAAGAGAGTCAAGAAACCAAAGAGAGTCGCAACTAGGGCGGCCGCGAACTTGGTTCGAGATCTACTTGCCAAGGAGGACAGCTTTAACGTCCAACTCATCGAAAGTGAAACTGGCGTTCCGCGCAGCATACTTAGGCAGACTCTAATGATACTTCTTGCCGAAGACTCAGTTGAGGGGACTCTCTATGGCGATATCTTCACTGTGGATGAGAAGCAGGATATCAAGAAGTTCGTGTCAAGACTACAGAAGGAACTAGAGGCGTAAATGGAACAATGTTTGAGATTCTGGGATTGATGATTAGAAAAAGACAGATCGAGAGGAGAAGGCACTAGTGGAAATCAGCAAGAGAATTGTCATAACATTCGTGACTGTGGCCCTGATACCGATTCTCGTTATCGCAGCACTCTCTGCAACAACTGTCTTCAATGTATCAAATGAGAATGCAGGGGACGCTTCTGACGCCTTGAAGGCAGAGGAACTTGCCAATCTGCTAAGAGTTTCTCAAGATACGGCAGCCTTCATTGAAGAAAGGATGCAGCAGTATTTCGATGGAGTCTACATGATGGAGAAGTATGCAGAGGACCTTTTCAACGGCAGAATAAACGCCACACCACAGTACTCGTACTTCTGGGACCCCGATTTGGAGTGGATTCACAGTGGTAGGACAATCCCCGGGAGGAATGCAGCTGTATACGATGAAGATTACGAGTCCTACGACATCTCCTTCAACGTGAGCTGTTGGTACATGCCCTCAGATGACTATAGGACACCTAGCAATCCTTGGGACTGGAGTCAAACAACGCGTTATTTCATCGACAACTCCAGCAATTTGGACAACGTCTTTCGGGCGCTGCATCAAGCAAGTGAGGACTACATCTGGCTCTATATGGGATTCTCTCCGGGCGTGTGCGACACGCGGCTCTTCAAGAACTATCCCTATGACAATCTTGCGTACTTCGAGGACTGGTACGGACCAGGACAGGACTATGACCCACCGAGTGAAGAGTGGTACCAGAACGCCGCCTCCATAACTGGAGACCAGATTGCGTTCACGAGCCCCTATGGAGACCCCTCCACTGGATTAGTTATCTCGATGGGGCGTCCAGTGAGGTTCGACAATGGCACTCTAATTGGAGTGATTTCGGCCGATGTAACGCTTGATAGAATCATGTCCAGCGTACTCGACATCCAAGTGTTGAGTAGTGGCTATGCGTATCTCCTTGAATCTGACGGTGATCTGATCGCACATCCTGACCTGGTAGCAGAGGGACAGAGTCTGATTGATGTGGAGTTTGCTGGAGCGTCATCCCAAGAGATTGCTACTTTCACAGCGCTTCTTCCATCAATCTTGGCTTCCCAAGGTGATCAGTCAGAGTTTCAGAAGATGGGCACACCATGGTACATTACCCATTCCAGAGTGAATAACACAGGATTCGTACTGGCAATCGTAGTTCCATCAGCAGAGGTCATCGCACCCGCGACCCAGATTCTTGACCTTGTTCTTACTCAGACTCTCATACTCACTGTTGTCCTAGGGGGACTATTAGCACTAGTGGCCGTGGGGGTCACCATGCTCTCCTATAGGAGAGGGAATGCTGTTGTAGAGCCGATAAAAGAGATGACACGCCTTGTCAAGAAGATGGCTCGTCAAGACTTCACAAGAGGCGTCACTACCACAGGAGCCATGTTTGAAGAGGTCGGAACTACAGTCGACGCACTGCTCAGCTTCCAGGAGGCATGCAGATTCGGAAACCAGGCGTTCATCCGGGGCGATCTCAGGCGTGCACTTGCGAACTATCAGAATCTACTCGAGATCAGCAGACGGCTGGGAATCGATGTTGGCGAGCAGACGATGTATCTGAACATAGGCAATGTGTTCCGCCAGCGAGGTGACACAGGAAACGCGATGGACTACTATCAAAATGCCCTCAGAATGGCAAGGGCCATGCTTGAGGAAGCGAAAGAGGAAGGAGCCGATGAAACCGATGCGATGCTACGTGTGGCCTCAACCTATCACAACATGGCGCTAGTGGAGATGGATCGTGGAAACTCAAAGACTGCAATGGCCCTCTTGGAGGACGCTCAGGCCATCGATCTCACCTTGAAACATGATCGAGGCCTCGCCAAGAGAAATGATGCGATGGGCCTTGTCCTCATGAGAGAAGGACGGTACAGCGAGGCGCTCTCAAGGTTCAAGGAAGCGATGAAGGTCGCGGAGAGTGAGGGATACGAGAGAAGCATGGCCTATATTCAGTTCCACATGGGTGAGTTACATCAGGTCCAGAACCAGCTCAAGAAAGCTGAACGTGCCTATGAAGAGGCAATCAGACTTGGGAATCTGACCGAAGAGTACTGGCTTGTCGTCTATACAATGCAGAACTTGGCCGATGTCCTGGATCAGCTAGACAAATCCAGCCATGAATTGAGGAGAGACGCAGAGAGGCTTCGTAGATCAATCATGTTCAAGAAGAGTGTCATCTTTGTGATAGACTACTCTGGGAGCATGCAGGCACAGAACCGCATCCGAGCGGCCACTCAGGGCGCAAAGGAGATTCTGCATAGCCAGGTGAACCCACAGGATGAGGTCAGCATCATAGTGTTCAACTCATCCTACCGCGAGATTCTCCCACTGACTCGCAAAGGGGAGTTTGACCGACCAAGAGACAGTCCTATTGTGCGTGCCCTTGACTCTCTAAGACATCCCAACTATGCCACGGCCTTTTACGATGCCCTTGGAAGAGCACTATACGAGTTGGACAGAATCGAGTCCAGCGAGCATAGATGGGTGATTGCCTTGACTGACGGTCAGGACAACAGCTCTGAGCAGTTCTCTCTTGATGCGATTGAAGGCATATTCACAGAGAAAGACCGACGTCGCAAGAAACGGGCGTTGACAATCGAGGGCTTCATTCGGGATAATCACCTAGATGTTAATCTCATCATCATCGGTGTTGGAGAGGAGCTGAAACTGCCTATAGAGGCCAACGTGAGGTCTGCGAAGACAGGCCGAAGAATGACATTCGAGGAACTCCTCGAGTCGGTCTGCGAAAATATCCCTCAGGGCCAATATCTCTCGGTTCTAGACAGCATTGATGTGAGAAGCGACATTGAGAAGGCCTTCCAACAGGTCGGAGTGCTAATGGCACAGCTGGAAGTCGGAGGGAGCACAATAGACTACTAGGAGGTGGATGATGATGG
This sequence comes from Candidatus Thorarchaeota archaeon, assembly GCA_048882205.1. Taxonomy (GTDB): domain Archaea; phylum Asgardarchaeota; class Thorarchaeia; order Thorarchaeales; family Thorarchaeaceae; genus SMTZ1-83. The sequence continues at coordinate 4,335 of JBHLRV010000181.1, forward strand.
CACAGAGAACAGAAACCAAAAAGAAGGGCAGCTTTCGAAGAAATGTGATTCTGACGTTTGTGACGATATCCATTCTGTCGCTAGGCGCGACTGGCGCTATCTCTTACTTCTTTGTAG
>JBHLRV010000182.1:0-4450 GCA_048882205.1 Candidatus Thorarchaeota archaeon
TTAGGTCTCGCCGGAAGATGACCACTTTTTCACCCTTTATGTCGCGGGGGCCAGCCTCAATCCTGATAGGTACGCCCTTCATCTCCCAATAGTTGTACTTCCAGCCCGGGGTCATATCACAGTCGTCTAGATGTACACGGAAGCCTGCTTTCACCATGGTCTTCTCTATCTTCCTGCAGTACTTGAGAGCTTCATCTTCATTCCTTCCCTTGATTATCGGAATGATGACAACCTGATACGGAGCCAGTTTGAAGGGTAGCCGGAGACCCTTGTCGTCGCCGTGAATCGCTATCATGGCACCATACATTCTCGAGACCGCAGGACCATAGCATGTCTGCCAGGCATATTCTGTTTGATTGTTCTCATTGAGATACTTGATATCAAAAGCCCTGGCAAAGTTGTCACCAAGGTCGTGTGTGGACGGAAGTTGAATCACCTTGCCATCTGGCATCAAGGTATCAGCGGCATAGGTGTTCAGCCCGCCAGGAAACTTGTCCCACTGAGTTCTCTTGAAGATCATTATTGGAATTCTGTAGTCGTCTGTGAGGACTTCCTTGGTAGTTTCAATGTCTTCCATTACCTGCGCTAATGCCTCTTCATGTGTCGCGAACACGTTGTGACTCTCAATCCAGAGAAACTCACGGCCTCTCAGGAAAGGTCGTGTGCTCTTGACTTCGGACCTGAAGACTGAGCATCGCTGGTACCTCTTCAGAGGCATGTCACGCCAGCTTCTGATCCAGAGAGAGTACATTGGATAGATTGCAGTTTCACTCGTTGGCCTCAGGGCAAGTCTTTCCTCCAACTCTACGCCTTCACCAATGTCCTTTATCCAGAACACCTGAGGCGTGAAGCCCTCAACGTGTTCTGCCTCTTTCCTGAGGTTGCCTTCAGGGATCACAGTCGGAAATAGCATGGGCAAGTGACGCTTCCGTTTTAGAGCGTCTTCGTAGAGTCCGAACATGATGTCCATGGTCATATAGCTCCACGGGAGAAAGGGAGTGAACCCCTTGACACCATATCGGATGTCCGCAAGTTCAGCGACCTTGACGATCTCGCCATACCAATCTGGAAAGTTCTCTTCCTTGCTTATGTTGAAGATGACCTGCCTAGCTTCGTCTTTCTTGTCATTGTTGCTCATGGTATCTACTCCTGTGATTTGATTGCGTTATGGAGCACTGGCTAGGACAGAGAATCAGTATTTCATTGAATCGGAACGTGCTCACCTAGCATTGACGTTCACCAACTGACAGTCCTCTTGTGTCCGTATTTAAAGTCTGCTGTGTGTTGTCATCGCTTCGTGGTGATCTCACCGACTTCCCGTATCCTCTCGTCCAGTTTGTGTTCCTTTATCATCTTCGCAACCGAGTCGGGCACCAGGACTTCCCACTCGGGGTTGTCCCACAGAATGAGGTCTCTTATGTGTTTGGCACTGTAGGTGTTTCTCTCAAGAAGCTTTGTCTTGTACACCTTGACTCCAGCCTCAGTCAGTAATCTTCGCACAAGGGAGTTGTGACTGTAGGCTTTGTCAAAATACGGAACGAAACTTCTCAGGTGACCAACCCACAAAGGGTGAATGTTGATGTCTGCAAGAGGCACTATGTCAATGCGATCAAGCGGAAGACCCTCATCAATGAGTGCCTGCTTCATGAACATGAGTCTCTCTCCGCCTGTGAATGGATTGTGCGGCGTATGAGAGTATTGAGAGCTGCCAATCACAATGACTACATCTTCGCCATTCTCTATGATCTGTTTGACCGTATGGACGTGTCCCTTGTGAACTGGTTGGAAACGTCCAATGAACAGAGACCTCATGTTTACCGCAACCGGACGGGTGGTGTGACGTAATAAGGCTTCGGCAGTAGAGAGAGAAACGGAAGTCCTTAACTGTCAAGGCCCCACCGAGGTTTCAAGGTTCCCACAATGATAGAGATCGATGGCTCCCATGGCGAAGGTGGTGGTCAGATATTACGCACCTCGATTGCCCTATCAGCCCTTACAATGCGCCCGGTTAGAGTCAGAGCTATTCGTGCAAAACGGCCAAAGCCAGGTCTCAAGAAACAACACATGACAGGAATAGATGTCGTTGCACAGTTGGTAAATGCGGAAGTAAAAGGACTTGAGATTGGAAGCACCAATGTGGAGTTCATGCCTCGTGAGAGAAGAGGAGGACGGTTCAGCTGCGACATAGGGACTGCCGGGTCTGTTTCGCTCGTTCTTCAGGCTGCTCTCCCTACAGCATCCTTGGCACCGGATCCAATCAAGCTGACTCTAACAGGGGGAACTGATGTTGCGTGGAGCCCTCCAATTGACTATATGCGCGCGGTGTTTGTACACACTCTTCAGAAGATGGGACCTGTTGTTGAGCTAACCACCAGAAAGAGGGGCCACTTCCCTAGAGGAGGAGGAAAGGTGTCTTGCCTCGTCAACCCTGTGGAGAAAGTGAGGCCGCTTGAGCTTGTCCACTTCGACCATCTCAAAGGAGTCAGGGGAGTTTCTCATTGTGTCAGGCTCCCATCCCATGTTGCAGAACGACAGGCTGATACTGCAGTGTCTGTGCTTCAAGAGAATGAGATCGAACAGGTTGCGATTGAGCGAGAGTCTTATCGGAAGAATGAGGATAGGCATCTGGGACCAGGAAGCGGCATTGTCATTTGGGCAGAGTCTAGCCAAGGCGTAAGGCTGGGTGCTGATAGTCTTGGAGAGAGAGGAAAACCTGCTGAGGACGTTGGCTCAGAGTGTGCTCATCAATTGCTCGCTGAGCTTTCAGCAGGATTTGCGGTTGATTCCCATCTGTGTGACATGCTAGTCCCCTACATGGTTTTGGCAGATGGACTCAGTACGATTGGAATTACAAAGGTCACATCGCACCTCCAAACCAATCTATGGGCAGCTCAGAGAATCCTAGATGTTGAGGTATCTCTTGAAGGCGAGCTTGGAGGGCCCGGTAGACTAACCATCAAGGGAGCCGGGCTCTCGCCTTGAGATTGAGGCCACAAACTCATCCACAGACTCTTGGACAGAAGCAAGGTCTACCTCTTCTAGTGCATGGGCGATCAATTCGTGAACACCCTTCCCCTCTGTGGCGATGATCTCACGGGCGTCCGGCACTCTTGCCCTTGCCTTCTCAAGCTGCTCTGGTGGAGTGATATCGATCTTGTTGAAGACGACAAGGAGGGGGTTCAACGGGAACATTCTTCGAACCTCATTGTACAGATTGAACTGGTCGTCAAGTCCCCAGCCACAGGCCTCAGAGGGATCCACCATGAATATGATGACATTTGCGAGATACTTCAAAGCAGCAATTGCTTGCTTCTCAATCTCGTTCCGCTCTGACATAGGCCTGTCTAGGATTCCTGGTGTATCGATGACCTGGACATTTTGATTCGCAATGGAGAGATGGCCAATAATGACCTTCTTGGTTGTAAAAGGATAATGGGCAATCTCAGGCTCTGCAGTCGACACTGCCTTCACAAGAGTCGACTTGCCAACATTGGGAAAGCCCGCACACACTATGGTAGGAGAGTCAGGCGTCACTCCTGGAAGCCGTGACATGGTCTTCTTGGCCTCTATTATGAAGTCCAGGTTGGCCGCGGTTGCTCTAACAACGGAAGAGATCCGTCCCTTAGCAGCCCTGCGAGTCTTCTTCATCTGACGAAAGTCCTCAGCCAGCTTCAGTGCCTCAAGATGATTGTTGGTAATGTCATCTATGGGAGGAATGCAGTTGTAGACGGCTCCAAGAGCCTGCTTCAGCCTATCAATGCCAACCAGTATCTCTGTCAGCTCGTGGTAGAATGGGTGTAGATGGTCTACAGACGGAAAGCCCTCCACTGCTAGTTTCAGCTTGGTCTTAATCTGCTTGGTGAACTCCTGGAGTCTTGTAATCTCTCGAATGCGAGTGCGCTCTACTCTCTTCAGTCTCAGAGAGCTCTTCATGCTGATGCGCGTTGATTTCTTCTGAGCGAAGTCGATAGTCTCCTCTGCAGTCAAGATGGTTGGAACCTTTGTGAAGGGATTCAGCCACTGCATTTTCTGTAATCAATTCCTGCCTAGTTTGTGTTTCCAAGAAAGGAACAGGTCAAAACGTTTTAAAAAGAACCTACCTGACCCTAGTCGGGACTAGAGGACCCAACGGAGGTCTTGTGGTAATGTCACTTCCTACTGGTGCAACTGTCGTCGGCCTAAAATGCAGTGATGGAGCTGTCGTCGCAACTGACTCACTGATCAGCTGGGGCACACTAATTCTTACAGACAAGGGTGTCAAGGCATTCAAACTGTCTGACACCATTGTGTTGGCCTCTGCAGGACTCACGTCAGACTATCAGATGCTCGTGAATAGGCTTCAAGCGAGTATCAAACTCTACGAGCTCAATCAGAAGAAGGCAATCAGTGTAAGGGCACTCTCTAAGATGGTTTCTAACACCCTATATCAACAGAGAATGGCACCGCTATA
>JBHLRV010000183.1:0-4442 GCA_048882205.1 Candidatus Thorarchaeota archaeon
GGACCTCAGTGTTCAACCTAACAATTCCGCGGCCTTGGTCTTTCGGCATGGCCGCTGCAACCTTCAACCGAATCGACGTTTCCGACATTCGATACTCACCTGGTCATTCACTCCGAAGGACTCTCTCGACTTCGTCGAAGGAATCACCTTCCTCCGCCTTTTCAAGTTTCACTTCTGCCACTCCGTTCCGGCAAGATACGACCGATTTCTCGGGATCGATCTTGAATTCTGTTTCGTACTCCATCCCAGTTCCGTCTGAGCCGAATGTGACAGTTGCTCTATTACCTGAAACCCTGACCGTCGGCTCTTGGTCCAGGGAACAAGCATCTATGACAAGGATCACTCTGTCATCTAGGTCAAATCTCTCAACATGTGGACCTTGCTTGTTCAGATCTATCTCTATTCCTTCAGTGCCTTCTGTGGAATCATCCCAGAACCCGCCAGTGCCGTTCCCGCCATTTGGCATGCCAAATGTTCCAAAGAACTGCTCTATCATCCTGCGGAATATCTTCTGAAATTCATCGTCATCAATCATTCAGTATGACTCCTCCCGCTTACAGAGCCCCTAGGCAACCGTCTGGGACAATCATCACATGGGCCAACACGACAGAAGCTGCCTAGGCACCAAGCGTTTCAAGGAAGTTCCTCTCAGAGCACATATTAACCTTTGTTAATCTGCAGTGAATCTTGACCTGCTCGAATCAAGCAGATGTATGCTATAACGTACAAATACGCTTAAGAAAGACAAAAAGGGTACGAAATGACGTAGTGACGAGGCGAAGTTCATGGTAAACTGCTCTTTGTGCGGAAAAGAGGACTTGTCATTCACCTGTCCTTATTGCCGCGGCGTGTTCTGTGCAGAACATAGGCTGCCCGAGAGCCACGGGTGCCCAGGACTTCAGAAGGCAAAGGACGATGCCCGCAGAAAGATTGCAGACACATTCACTGGACAGTATGAAGAGGAACATTACGATCAAGACATAGTAAAGAGAGTCAAACCTCGGAAGGAACGTAAGAAGAGAGTGAGTAGGTTCACCAAGCATGAGAGGCGGGATCTACTGATTGCAACCATTTTGATACTACTCGTCGGACTTGCAATAGTTGGAGGCATAGGTCGAGGGATACTGTTCGCTATTGTTGATTTGCCACTCTGGATCTTCTCACCAAACTGGTGGTTCATCCCTGCATTACTGCTGGTCTTCTGGTGTTCCTTTATGCTACATGAAATGGCTCACAAATTCGTTTCTCAGAGATATGGAATGACCTCAGAGTTTAGAATGACACCCCAAGGCTACTATCTCTCAGCCGTTGCAATACTCTTTGGCATCCCAATCTTCGGAACGGGAACGATGATGACGAGTGGTGTGCGGAGTATGGATGACTTCGCCAAGTCGAGTATCGCAGGTCCGCTCTGTAATCTGATCATTGCTGGCAGCCTACTTGCAGTTGCTGAAGTCATTGTAGCGACAGGTGGAGTTCTTCTCGGACCACTCGGCTTTGTACTGTTCTACGGGACCATTCTGAATGCCCTACTCGGTCTGTTCAATATGATTCCTCTCAGGGGATTTGATGGAGGCACTGTTCTGCGTTGGGATAGAATGGTCTGGGCTGTGGTGACAGTGTCCCTGTTCATTATCCTTCTGATAGGCTACTTCGCGTTCCCATTCTCTTAAGTTGCCAAGCGGTTTCGATCGATGCATCCGTCAGAAGAAGACTTAGGAATGTGAAACTGATATAAGACTGGACAACACCACGCATTGCAGGTGGAGCGTTCATGTCCGTGGATAAGGAGAATCTACTAGAACAAGTTGACGCCCTCAGGAAATCAGTTGGCAAAGCGCTAGATAAGATCGATAGTCTCGAAACGGAGGTCGAGAATGCGTCTAGTGAAGCCGAACAGCTTCGCACTGAGAAACGCGAAGCAGAAGAGAAGGCTTGGGCAGCTGAAGAAAAGGCTCAGAAAGCAGAAGAGGAGCTTGAAACTCTGAAGAGTGACACTGCGAAAGATGATGAGATTACGACTCTCAAGGGAGAGCGCGATGCACTTCAGGCCGAGATGGATGAGATAACTGGCAAGTTGGAGAGAGTTTCAGAGCTCTATAGGGAAACAGCCGCAGAGAAGGAGAAGCTCCAGGAGAAAGTCGACGTAAGTGATCTTCTGGCAATCTACATCATGCTGATTGAGAACATATTCGGCGGGAAGCCTCACGCTAGAGTCCTCTATACACTGCACAATACCAAGGCTGCAATAACCAGAAAGAACATTGAAGCCAGTACAGGCGTCATGCCTACAGCTGTCATCAAGGCTATTCATGATCTCAGAAATGCAGAGCTAGTGTCCTTTGACGAGGAGAGTCAAGAAGTCAAGCTGATCAAGGAGATTATGTAACCGAAGCCACCGTCAGGCCTGTTGCCACTAAGGAGCGAGTGAGAACACTTGGGAAGAATAAAGTATGCACCGAGCCTTAAGAAGCATGTAAGGAGATATAATCTGCACGAGAAACTGGGCTCAATCTTCAGGCTCCTAGGAAGCGACGCGCAAAAGGTGGTCGATTGGGCGCAAGAAGAAGCTCGGCGGCAAATCAAAGCAGGCGAAGCGGGAAAGGGCTCCAGTCTCGGTAAGACTATCTTTCACCTAATTGGGCACACCGCCGCAATTAGGTTGGTACAGCAAAACCATGCAAGGGGTCGACTTACGACAAAGAGCGAGGTGAAGGCTCGGACAGGTCAAAAGATGGAGATGCCTGTGCTCTACCAAGAGGCAGGTCTGCGTCATCCTCAGGAGGCCAGAAACCTTAGGCACAATATCTTCCACGAAGCCTTTCTAGCTCTCATCCTCCATTACTTTCCTGATGTGTCGACCAGCGTGCCATCGACAGGAGCAGGTCTTACACCGGACCTGATTGTCACCCACACGAAACCAGATTGGACAATCTCCGTTGAGTACAAAGGATATCGGTCCATTACCCTCCTGAGCGAGTCAGAGATACTCAAGGGAATGAGATATCAAGAGGCATATGGTACTGCTTGGTTGGTCACATCCTCCACAAAGAGCGTCGGACACCTCTACGGTTCCACATTATCATCGGAGGAAGTAATCACAAAGGGCTTGGAACGTCTGCGTCGTATAGCTAAGAGACCAGTCTTCACTGAAGAACAGAAAGAGAACAGAGGCATCGCGAAGAAGGGCATAACACACCTGCAAAAGCAGAAAGACTTGAAGATACGATGCAGAATGATATCGGCAAGGGACTTGTTGGATTCGTGCCGTTCAGGCAAGCCGCTTAAGGGCCTTGCCATCACAACCGGACTAGAATTCGTCGAACTTCTTCAAGAGTCGGGTTTCCCAAAGAATGCAGAGAATGTTCTCAGAATCATGAAGACACCTGCTCGTTCAATTCACAGTGATACAGTTACCTCGGTCCGGTTGATAGGTTGATTTCCCGCCCCTGCCAAGGCATGTTCCGAACCTTTATTTGGCGTAAGCAACAACCCCCATATGTATGCAGGTGAGTACCCTGAACGCCGTGCCCTGAGAGGGTAGTGAATTGAATCAGCAAGACGCAAGCAATGTCCCTGGCATGCTAAAGGAGATGTTGAGGAAGCTCTCCCACAACTCTCCAATATTGGGGGCAGCTATTCTATCTATTGAAGGACTGCCTTTGGTCAGCTACTTCCATGGAAGAACAGAAGAAGTCGCTGTGGCGGCAATGGTAGCTGGCATCTACTCGGCAGGGGAGGCTACAGTCCGCGAACTTCGACAGGGTGATCTGAAGTCCATAATCATCGAAGGAGAGATGGGCACGACTCTTGTCATTTCCATGCATGGTGGCTACTTGCTCGCTGTGACAGCGCCGGAGAACGCAAGGCTCGGACTTGTGTTCAACGATTCCAAGAGGGTCGCAAGAGCGGCCGCCCAGTTACTTCAGGACTTTTGACGAGTGAGCTTCCCATGACGGAGGCGTATCCATTCAAACATCACCCCTGCTGGTCAGAGAATCGAAATGACCTTTGGGAACGTGTTCATCTCCCAGTGGCAGGAATCTGCAATGTGAAGTGCGCGTTTTGTGACCATATCACTGCCTCGAGCTGTCATCTTCCACGGCCGGGATATGCCAGTCAACTGATGGAACCCTCAGTCGCTGTTTCAACAACGAAGAAGCTACTGTCTGAAAGACCTGACCTACGGATTGTTGCAGTTGCCGGACCTGGTGAGCCTTTGGCGAACAGTGAAACTTTTGCTACCTTGTCCAAGATTAGGTCAGAACACCCGTATGTTAGATTTTGTTTGAGCACAAATGGTGTGCTCCTAGAGGACAATGTTGCCAAGCTTGTTAGCCTCGGTGTGGAAACAGCCACCGTCACCATTAGCACTGTGAAGCCCGAAACTGCTGCTCTCATCTATGAATGGGCAATTGTCGATGAAGATATCTTGAGCGGAA
>JBHLRV010000184.1:0-4428 GCA_048882205.1 Candidatus Thorarchaeota archaeon
GATTCTTCTTGCCCCCTCCCCTCTCTCTAGTGGACCGGCTGTCACACGTACCCAGATGGGCTTTCCATCAACCTTTCTCATTTGCATCTCGATTCCTGTGACAGACCCGCCATCAAGCAACCCGGAAACTATGACTCTCCCGGCCTTGAATGCCTCGGGATCATTCGGCAGGAACGACTCGATGCTGCGTCTGATCATTGCCTCTTCCGTATAGCCAAGCAATTCCATTGCAGCTTTGTTGACTTGCAGCACGATGCCACGGGGACTCAATGTGAAGTAGGCAATAGGTGAAGACTGGTAGAGCTGCCTATACTTCGTCTCTGACTGCTCGATTGCCGCTTCGAGTTTCAGATGCTCCGTCATGTCTCTGACTATACCAACAACTGCAGGACAGCCTTCATAGGCGAAGTCTGCTGTGCTCATCTCCATTATGAGTGTCTTCCCGGTCTTAGTCAACATTCGAATTCTATAGGCCAGTTTCTGCGTCACGTCCAAGTCGAACTTCTCATACTCTTCCTTGTATACGTGGGCCGTCACAGGATCTAGAAGAGTTTCAAACTCCCTGCCAATGAGTTCCCCTTGCTGGTAGCCAAGAATCCGAGCAAAGGCAGGGTTGACCATAGCAATCTTGTTGTCCTGAATCACAACTATTCCGTCATTCGCCATTCGGATTATGCCCTTGTACCTTTCCTCAGAGTCACGACCGTTCTTGGGCTTCTCCTCACGCAAACTACAGCACATCCGAATTGATGCTTGCATCCATGTCTAGTATCAGTTCACCTAACTTGATGATTTCCTAGAACACGTTATGGTCCTTCTGGCTGCACATAATCTTTGCTGGTGCAATAGCCGTCATCCTTCTGGTTCAAAGATTTGGTCCAGTGCCAAACATTTTAATACTTGTTCAAGTGTAAAATCGTTGTGAGAAAGAGTGCAGACACAGAAGCGCGGAATGCTAAGCTCCTTAGACGCAGAAAAGACGGCACGGATCTTCCGAGCGTTGACAGATGAGTCAAGATTAAGAATCGTTCATCTTCTGATGACTGAGAAGCGAATCTGTGTTACCGACATTGCGGAGTCACTAGGACAGAGTATCAGTAGTGTCAGTCACCATTTGAGAATACTTAGAGACCTTGGCTTTGTCAAACGTGAAAGAGAAGGAAGACGGATCTTTCATTCGTTGGATGATGAGTGCATTGACGACATCATGAGGAGAGCGATAGAACATGTCCGTGGAAAGTGACCAAGTCTGCAGTCACTGCGCAAGGAACGAGGAGGAAGACAACAACTCCAACATGAATGAGAAGTATGTCATTGGCGCAGTCTCAACTATTGCCTGGTCACTTGGGTTGGTGTTTGAGTTCTTTGTCTTCAACACTTTTGCGGTCTATGTCCTCTCATTGGTGACAATGATTCTTGCCGGCAGATGGATTATACCTCGGGGACTTCGGGGAGCAGCGCAGATTCACCTGGACATCAATTTCCTCATGACATTTGCCGCATTTGCTGCCCTGATCATTGGAGCGCCTCTTGAGGGTGCCTCAGCGATGTACCTCTTCTTCATTGCCAACTTGCTTGAAGACAAGGCAGGAGCACAAGTACGGGAGGACATAGGCAGTCTACTTGACTTGGCTCCAAGTCAGATCTCGATTAAGACATCGTCACAAGTGGTTTCAGTCCCAGTTGAGTCTGGTCAGATAGGAGAGACTATGGTCGTGAAGCCTGGAGAAAGAGTTGGACTTGACGGAATAGTCCTCTCTGGAGCAAGTTCTGTGAACCAGAGTCCAATCACGGGCGAGTCCGTTCCGGTTTCAAAGGATATCGGCGATGAAGTCTTTGCAGGCACAATAAACCTAGACGGATATCTTGAGGTGGAAGTTACTCGTGAATCGCAGGAGACCGTTCTTTCCAGGATCGTCAAGTTGGTGGATGAGGCGAGTCTGAAGAGGTCTCCAACAGAGAAGCTCGTATCAAGGTTCTCTCACGTCTATACTCCACTAGTGGTCCTAGGGTCCCTTGCTGTAGTACTACTTACTTTCGTCTTCTTACGGTCATCGTTGGAAACCGCAATCTATCGGGGTCTGACTTTGCTAGTGACAGCCTGCCCCTGTGCTTTTGTTATCTCAATACCAGTCAGCATGGTTTCTTCAATCGCAGGCTCGGCGAGGAATGGCGTTCTCGTGAAAGGCTCAGAATATATAGAGGCTCTTAGCAAGCCGTCGTTGGTTGCCTTTGACAAGACGGGCACTCTAACAAGTGGAGAACTTCGGGTTGATCAAGTCATCACCTACAACGGCGCGACCAAGACGGATGTGCTGGGGATAGCTGCCTCACTCGAGCAGTTGTCCGAGCACCCTATTTCATCAGCAATCTTGACTGCAGCGACGTCCGATCTCGTATCAACCCACGAAATCAGAGAGTTTGAAGTATTGCCAGGAAGAGGAGTGGAAGGGAAACTCGTAGATCAGACCGTCGTCGTTGGCAACGCAGCATTGATGACAATCAATGGAATAGCGGTTGAGGGAGATGAGGAACTAACTTTGGGCACCAAGGTCTTCGTAGCCAAGGATGGGCAACACATTGGTACTATCATACTGTCTGATACAATCAGACCTGCTGCCATATCTACTGTCAAGGCCTTGAAAGACATGGGAATTCGAACTCTTATGATCACAGGTGACACAGATGCTACTGCAAGGCATGTTGCTGAATCGCTGGGCATTGATGAGTACAGAGCAGAGCTTCTCCCTCACGAGAAGGTTGCTGTCGTGGAGTCGCTTCCTCGCAACGGAACACGAATGATGGTGGGTGATGGAATCAACGATGCGCCTGCAATGGCAGTGTCTGATGTGGCAATTGCTATGGGAGTCATCGGAAGTGACTTGGCTCTCGAAACTGCTGATGTCGCACTCATGAAAGACGATTTGGAAGAGATTCCACACCTGATAGGCCAGGCAAGGAAGACCATGCAGGTTGTGAAGCAGAATGTCGCACTTTCAATCGGGGTGAAGGCCATCATAGCGATTCTTGCGACAATAGGTCTAGCCACGCTTTGGATGGCTGTGGGTATCGGTGACATGGGTCTTTCTCTTGTGGTAATAGCAAATGCACTCCGGCTCACCATCAGAAGACAACCTTTTGACGCCAGAGTCGCATGATTTGCTATTTGTATTTGTCCAACGCTGAAACTGCAGCTCTGAGTAAAAGGAATACCAGAATCAGTGTGAAAGCCGGCATGACCACCAGTATGAGTTCAGTCTTTGCGAAAGCGGCTGTCAGGGCAATCATGATTCCCCCAATAGTCAGGTTCAGTATTGGAAACGAGAACGCCATCGGTACCGGCAAGTCGCCAGGTTCGTTGGTGACCACAGGGACATAAGCACCTATTGCCGTGCCCACGGCTGCAAACAACAGGATCAAAGGTCCGGTCAAGAACATCAGGGCCGGAACGCCTTGTAGTTGAAAGAAGAATCCAATGAAACCGACAATTGGGATGGCCGTAAGAGCGATCTCGACCACACTCAAGACATACTTTGCCAGAACTATGTCGATAGGTCGGAAAGGACTTGCTTTCAGAAGATACACATTCTCGCCCTCATCGACAAAACCAAGAAGAGAAGTCACACTGCTTACCTGGATCATCAACATCATCATCAACAGGAACCCTGGAATTGCCGCCCTATGCAGCGCTGGGTTTATGTTCAAAGTCAAGAATCCGGGTGGAGCGAACAGACTCAAGTATACGACAAACACGGTGCCCGCTACAACGTAGCCATACTTCCATATCTGCAACGGGCTTCTCATCCTAGACCAGAAGTCTTTGAGGACTATCCAGACCATGGGGTCATTGAATCTACTAGTCGAAAAGTCGACCTGACCTCGAACAACCCTACTGAATCTGCCTTCAACCATCTCTCTTCCTGTTAAGGTCGCAAACACCTCGTAGTATTCTCGGTCGCAGAGGGCGACGAGAAGCAGGAACGAGATGAGGAAGCCTAGGATGAGGAAATTGAATCCTAACTCTGGACCGTAGCCCCAACTGAGTAGGCCAAAGCTTTCGGTCAGCACATAGGCGACACTATTGGAGGGCCAAAGCATTGCTTCCACAAAGTTGTCGGTGAAAACTGGGAGAGTAGGAACAAAGACAAGTAATCCCAAGGCAAGAATTGCGATGTGTCGAGCAGGGTTCTTCGTTCTCAAGTTCAGTTTGATATGAAGGTATGCAGCAATCCCGCCAATGAAGTAGTTAATCTCGAAGAAGATTATGGCTGCCATTATTATCATTGAAAGAGGGAGAACAAGGAGGTTGGCAGATACTACCAGGGGGAAGACGGCCAAGACGGCGGCGAAAGCGAAGATGATCTTGCGAGTGAAACGTCTTGTGTATCGGCCGATGAAGAGCTGATAGGGCTTCACCGGGCCTATCAT
>JBHLRV010000185.1:0-4427 GCA_048882205.1 Candidatus Thorarchaeota archaeon
GATAACCAGGAAGTGAAGATATGAAGAGAGCCTACATACTGGCGACTCTGACAATACTGCTTTCGTTTTGATTTGACTCTGAAGGTAGAAAGGAACCACCACCTGGGGTTCAAGAGCTAGAGAATGCCACGCTGCTTAAATCCGGTGGTTCACCTCTTTGAAGGACGGTGAAGTATACTGATTGCTGAGCTGAACTTCATCTCAATGGTTCTCTTCAATGTCATCTCCTTTGTGTTCTACGTGCGGAGCGTGGGGCCTGCAGCTCTTGAACAGAAGATCGGCGAGGTTGCTTACGAGAGCTGCGCTAGGTATCGACAGATAGCATCTATTGCATTCTACGCTTCCTTTGCCGATTTCGCCCTCTACTACTTCTTTCCTCTCTCCACACCCCTTCCTCAGCATTTCCCTTGGGACTACCTCATCACGGCATCGGTAGCCACCATTGTCTTGATCCCGAGCTTGTACCTAATGTATCGTGGAGTCAAAGACGCGGGAGAAGAGACCCTGACCCCTAAGAAGGAGCACTCTCTCTATGGTGGTATATATGAGACTGTGAGACATCCACAGGCTCTAGGCGAAGTATGGATTGGTCTTGTGATTGCTCTATACCTGAACTCTCCCTTCTTAGCACTCTTCTCTTTGATCTACTTCCCGACGTTCTACTACTTCTGCATCGTGGAGGAAAGAGACCTCGTTATCAGATATGGTCAGACCTATGTCGAATATAGAGAGAGAACGCCCATGTTCATTCCAAGGCGTGGAAGTCTCAAACAGATTGAAACCGGTGAATCCTGATGTGATCTGCTGCATCTATGAACTCAGCAGCTTTACTCCGAAAGCCTTGCCAAACTCACGAGCCTTCGGCAGTTCAGCCGGGTTGAGTGGTCCTCGAAATCCGTCCACAAGCGCTGTGAAACCTGGTGTAACAAGCCTCATTCCGGGCGCCCTCTTCTTAATCTCAGATTCCATCTTTTTGACAGCCCGAGCTCTTTGAGCACCCATGTAGGTATCAAAGACAGCTCCAAGCTTTCCATCGAGTCCTGCTTTTGCGGCCTTCTTGATCGCCCCCCTGATTCCCCTTGTCGCCGTTGTTGCATGAACCGGACAGCCAAAGAGGACCCCTTCAGACGAAGCGATATCTTGTCCAGACAGCTCACTATGCTTTGTCAATGTGCAGGAGATATCACCTGCTTCTTCGATTCCAGCAGCTATCTCTTCGGCGAGAAGCTTGGTATTGCCAAATTGAGTGTCATAAACAACCAAGACGAGTTTCATATACCTCGCTTTGCCAAGCGGGTTATTGAGGGTAGCGGTTGAACCCACCATCCTGAAAGAAACGTGACGAAGGAGTGGCGTCATGCGCAATGAGGAATCTATAACATGCCCTTAGTCTTATGGGAGTTGGAAGTGGCACTCGATGAACAATATCGCGAAAGTCCTCATGGACAATTTGAGGCACGAGGCCAAGCAGGCTCGGGTTGTCCTTGAAACGGCAGGCGGAGTGGAACTAGATTTCGTACCAAGTGAGGGTATGCGGACTCTGAGGGAGCTCGCTAATCACTTGGCCCAGATACCCAAGAATGACCCGATGGTGTACTCAGCCGAGATCAAGGATGACGAAGGAATTCAAGAGATGGAGAAGAAACTCTGGCGGGATGAACTTGCGGAGATGACAAAGGTTCTGGACGAAGGGATGGATGAGGCTGAAGCTCGCTTTGTTGGCATGTCTGACGCAGATTTCCTGGACAAGAAACTGAAGCCATTCTATGAAGAAGGCCCAGCCAAGAACTGGGCATACTACTTGCCAGAAATGATAGCTCACATAGTGATGCACAAGATGCAACTATGGATGTACCTTAAGCTAGCAGGGGCAAACGTTGACATGCATACGTACTATGGTAAGTATCGGGAATGAACCCCCTCTAGAAGTCATTAGCAGAATAGTCCAGCGTAAGAATCTATTCAGACATGAGCATAAAGTCCTCTGAAAGGACCTTATCAAGCGACTCGACGAGAAAGTCACCGTTCTCTTCGCTGAAGACCATGGGCGGCTTGATCTTCAATACATTGTTGTGTGGCCCGTCAGTGCTGAGGAGAATGCCCAGATCTCTCAACCGATTCACGACATAGGACGCCTGCTCAGTCGCAGCTTCTTGGCTCTCCCTATTGAGAACCAACTCAACGCCTATGAAGAGTCCAAGTCCCCTTACATCCCCAATTATCCGGTGACGGTCTTTGAGCTTACTGAGCCTCCTGACGAGATAATCGCCAACTTCACTTGCTCTCTTCTGGAGACCCTCCTCTTCCATCACATCCAGCACTGCCATACCCACGGCGCAAGAAACCGGATTTCCTCCTGTTGTACTGAACCATTCCATGCCTGTTTCAAACGACTTTGCTATTTCCGGGGACGTCACGACTGCTCCCAATGGATGTCCGTTCCCAATTGGCTTCCCAAGAGTTACTATGTCTGGCACAACTCCCTGAGTTTCAAACCCCCAGAAGTGAGTTCCGACTCTACCAAAGCCAACTTGCACTTCGTCTGCGATACATACCCCTCCTGCTTGACGTACGAAGTCAAATGCCTCTTGAAGGTAATTCTCCGGGAAGACAATCTGTCCTGCGCAACCCATCAAGGGCTCGCATACAAAAGCGGCTGGTAACTTTCCCTCCTTCTTGAGCTGCTTGACTACTTCACGAACGTCCTTCGCGTACTTAGATCCTGCTTCTGAGTCGCTGGCCTTGTAGGGGCCACGGTAGACGTCGGGCGTTCTGACCTTGTGCACATGTGACTGCGCTCCCTGCCCCCCAGGGCCATCGAACTTGTAAGGGCTTATGTCTACCAGAGACCCTGTGTTCCCGTGGTAGGCACCATCAATCACAATCATGTCTTGATGACCTGTATGTGCCCTGGCTAGACGAAGTGCGAGCTCGTTTGCCTCACTCCCGCTATTCACGAAGAAGCAGACACTCAGAGGCTCAGGCATCTTGCTCACAAGTCGTTCTGCATATTGCACTAGATTCTCGTGAAGATATCTAGTATTGGTGTTCAAGACCGCAGCTTGCCTCTGAAGAGCCTCAACGACTCGAGGATGAGAATGACCGACATGCGGCACATTGTTTCGGACGTCCAGATACCGCCTTCCGAGCTCATCGTATAGATGCTGCATATGCCCACGTACGATGTTGAGTGGCTTCTCATACGACACACTCAGCGTCCTGCTGATCTTGGACTCTCTTAACCTCAGAATATCGTTCTTCGTCATGCTTTCTCCGGGAAAGACACTGTCTGGAATCCCCAGGACGAGATTGGGATTTGGGCAGATACTGAGCCACATATCGCGTTTAGTGGGGGCGGCCGCACCAAAGAAGTCCCCTTCCCATCCAAGCATGTCAACAATGAGTTGGAAGTGTAGATGTGGAGGCCAGCCTCCATTGGTTGGATACTCGCCGACGCGGGCGATCTCCTGCCCCTTCGCAAACTCCTTTCCGATTCTCAACCCTTCTAGGGAATCCACACTGAGATGGGCATAGAGGGTATGGAGCTTCAAACCTGTCGATCCTAGGTCATGCTCAAGAACGATTGTTGGGCCATTGTCTAGAGGATTCTTGTTGTAGAGAAAGCTATGAACCTTGCCGTCCAGCGGGGCCAGGACTCGTGTGCCTGACTCCATAAACATGTCAATAGCCACATGGACTGTTCGCATCTCGTCAGCTGCCTCGTACTGCCCACCAGCGTATATCAGTCGTGCCTCATTGTATCTGCCGACGCCAAACTCAGCACCTGTGTCTTTCAGCTTCCTATCTATGAGATCTGTGAGCTCGCCAATATCCGACAAGTCTTCTAGATTAGGAACATCCAGACTCCCCACGCTCAAATCGAAGACAACCCCAAGTGTAGTCTGTAGATCAAACTCAACAATCGAGCCGATTTGTTCCGGGTTGCTTTTGAGCCATTCTTGGACTTCGGTACTGTGTGGGCAAGGTTCTAGGTCACAAGCGTTTCTGAAGGTGTATGTAGCAAGTCTTGGGTGAATCTCCTTCAATTGGCGCATCAAGACCAAGATCTGCTCCTGACTAATGTTTAGGTACTTGTTTTCTGGTTCGAGTTTCCTCTGGTAGGCAGCAATGGACATGCTTGCGGCCAGCCTAGTGCAGATTAGAGGAAACAAGAGTCCTATTTCTAGCTCTGTCAATGGAAATACAGAGTTGTACCCTCTCGCTATTTCCGCGGCAGCGGAGAGAGGATCGTTCTTTCCAAGCATCATGTATGCGGCAGCGATAACGATCTCAGAGATTGTGCAAGTATGGACCATGTCACCAAAGTCCAAGATGCCGAACGCCGCCTCTTCAAATGGATAGACTTTGGTCACAACTATGTTGTAGTCATTTGCATCGTTGTGCACTGTACTTGTACGAAGATGTTG
>JBHLRV010000186.1:0-4399 GCA_048882205.1 Candidatus Thorarchaeota archaeon
TCTCGGACTCCACTGGGCGGAATGCTCTTGTTACGTTCTGCAAGCACTCTGTTCACCTGTGACCGGTTCTAAGTCTATCCTTCATAAAAGTCCTATCGAGTAGCGACACCCTAGCTCCGTAGCTTCAATGAACCAGGCTCATCACGAGATAGGATACTTACCACGGCTCACGGCATAATCATACATCTCTAAGATCTTCTCAGGAGACGAGTCGGGCTGCAAGTTGTGGGCTGGGGCCAATATGTATCCTCCACCTGGAGCCAAGGCGCGTAGTCGAGAGTCCACTTCTTGACGAACGTCCTCTATCGATCCTCTTGCTGTCATTGCGTGTTGAAGATCTATGCCGCCATGGAACGTCAATCTCTCTCCATACTTCTCCTTCAGCTCGTGCGATTCCATTCCTTTGGCTAGTGGCTGTATTGGGTTCAAAATGTCCACATGGACGTCTATCAGGTCCTCGATGAGGGGCTCGACAGCTCCACAAGAGTGGAAGAGGATCTTGACATCGGGTTTCCTCTTCTTTATCTCACCATAGATCTTCTTATGCTTCGGTTTCACTAGCTTTCTGTATATCTCTGGACTCAAGATGAGTCCATGCTGATGCCCAAGGTCGTCACCTACTTGGACAAGGTCCAGATAGTCACCGACGTGATCAAGGAGAACCCTGTTCATGTCAAGTGCATATTCCATACACTTCTCCATCATTGCATCAGCCAGATCTGGTCTCTTTTTGAGGTCGATTAGGAACTTCTCGAAACCTCTCATGTAGTGCTCACAAATCTCAAAGACGCCCCAAGGGCCTCCGACCATTCCAAGAACAGCGTAGTCAGTTTCTTCATGAAGGTGACGCGCCCATTCGACAACGCCTTCCATTCTCGATGGGTCATCGACGTCTGGCCACTCCCAGGATCTGACTTCCTCCACCTCCGTGAACTCGGCCCATGGAAAGTGTGTTACTTCCCAGTAATATCCGAACCACTTGCCTCGAAAACCATACTCGCTGTCAACGGATCCATCTGGATAGGTTGTCTGTGTAAACCCGGAAGAGGGTTTCATATACAATCGTCTGAAATCAATGTTCAGTCGGCGAAGCAGCTCCTCGGAGATCTTCCACTCCTCCATAATGCCCCACTCTTGAGTTTCAGGGGCTGTGATACCCAGGTGGTCGCGAAGAAGTCTGTAGGCTGCTGAAGTTGACCAATAATCAAGTGGAACCCGGTCAGGCTCCTCGTGGTTGACGGCCTTCTGGAATCTCTCACGTGGCTTCATTTCACTCATTCGTTTCACACGCGATATTAAAAGAGCTCTATGGAGTGTTCAGCCATCAATCGATTGGAGATTGGTGTGTGACGCTTTGGTTACAGACCTGTTTGGATGCGATTTAACATTGTTTCAGAAAGACCCAATGCTGGATGAGACTACTGTAAAGATTATTAGCCGGTTAGCCTGCATCCGAGGAGGTCTGCAAAACAAGTTTAAGGTGCATTATCCTCTTGAAGACTGGACAGGCAGCTGATAGAATTGATGAGCCAGCGATCCGAAAGAGTGACTATCAAGAAGTGGCTAGCTGAGCATGCCCGTGATGAAGCTGTACACTACCGTGACATCGCTGATGCTCTCGGAAGAGACCCTGCTTCTGTTTCAGCATCATTGTCGATAGAAAGGAAACAGGCACAAGAAGACGACAGACCCCCTTATTTCGTCAGAGTCGCTCCCGGCCTGTATCGTTATAATGACCTCTGCGAGGGAGCTGTAGATGAAGAATCCATCTCTGAGGTGAGGCTCCAGGCGGAGGAGTTCAACAAAGTCACTCGTGCCAAGATGAACCAAGTCATCGCAGACCTGGACCTTGAGGCCTTTGAAAGGCTCGCCGAAGTTATTCTGGTAAACGTGAGGGCAAGGGTCGAAGAGATTCAAGTGGAACGTAGACACAACGGATCCGTAGTGATGATCACTTCTTGGAGAGATGATGGAGGGCGCTCGCCGGTAGTCGTCTATGCCAAGAAATGCGACCTCGATGAGGAAGTGGATGTTGACACCATACTCGAGATCAGGGGAGCCCTGCCAAGACTCAGGGCAAATCAGGGAGTATTAATCACAAATGGGGTTGTCAATGAAGAGGGCAGGAAGGAAGCACTCGGGTATGCGCCCAATGGAATGAAGGTATCTGTTCCGCCTATCCACATCATGGACAAGGAGATAATCCTCAACGTCCTCCTAGAGAGCAGGACTGGGATCAGGTCGAAGAACGTGGAAGTCTTCCTCTTGGATATGGAGTTCTTCGAGAGACTGAATCGAAAGTGAATTCTCTCCAGGATTGATTAGTTTAACAGCGCAAGGTCATTCTAGCTCTCGCAGGCGTAGCGGGACTCGAAGCTGGATACGAAGTCAGACCCTGAGAACTCAAATCTCAGCCCATCAACATCTTGGTCACGAAGCTCTGGACGGGCACATGCAAGGATGAGCATCCGCGAGGTCGTAAGACTCTTTAGAAGCACGAACCACGCACTTGTGGGGCTTGATGCTTGAGAGGACTAATGAAGACCGCCCGCGGAGTCGGCAACGTTGAATTGCGAGAGGTGGAAGTCCCGACACCTCTGAGCGACGAGGTACTTGTAGAAGTAGAGGCTGCTGGTGTCTGTGGATCGGACATGCACATCAAACATGATAGCATATTCTACTCGCCACCAATCATTCTCGGGCACGAATACGTGGGGAAAGTCGTTGAAACGGGTGATGCCATCACAAACTTCCATGAAGGCGATCGCGTAGTTTCTCCTCCTCGGGCTCATTGCGGCCACTGCTATCAGTGCATGACCGGACATGTAAACAGGTGTATTGCTGCTGGTCAGAGAATCCTCGGGTTCACGGCAAACGGTGCGTTTGCTAAGTACGTCACCGTTCCCGGATATATCCTTCACCGAGTTCCTCCTAGCGTGGCTGTCGAGGAAGCCACACTTGCAGAACCCACTGCGTGTGTTGTCCATGCTATTGTTGACAACACATTGGTACGTCCTGGCGATGTTGTGGTCGTACTAGGCCCTGGACCAATAGGCCTACTTGCAATCCAGATTTCTAAGGTGATGGGGGCGGGTAAGGTGATCGTCACTGGCGTTTCATCTGACAGCACTAGACTTGGCATTGCGACGGCGACCGGCGCAGACCTCACTATCAATGTAGAAACAGAGAGCGACCCTGCAGGATTGGTCAAAGAACACACAGACGGAGTGGGTGCGGATGTCGTTATCGATGCTTCTGGCGCAGCTGCTGCTAGCAGCCAAGCGCTTGAGTTCGTAAAGGTGGCTGGCAACGTTGCCTTGATAGGTATTATTGGCCGACCGACGGAGATTAACCTTGACCTCATTGTTGAGAAGGAACTGAAGATGAGCGGCACCTGGGGTTCAATACCATCGGCCTGGGTAACTACTCTTCGACTGATGGACCAGAACATGATTGATGTCAAACCCCTGATTACCCACAGGATTGGCCTTGGTGACTGGGAACAGGGGTTCGAACTCTTGGAAGCCCAGCAGGCTGTCAAAGTCGTCTTCACGGGCCTTGACTAGTTCTCACATCTGAATGTTTATGATTTCCGCACTTGAAAGGAAGACAAGCATTCTCTAGGTGCTCTCCTGTTCTGGTGTAGTCCATCAACTAGCGAGTTGCTACTGCGAGTTGAGCAAGACTTATGTGACTGACCTCCGTTCACACGGGAAAATGCCCAAGTCTGTGAAGTCATTGAAGAATGCCAAGCTAATAGAAATCTACACTGATATGGTTAGAATAAGGGAGTTCGAAGAGGCAGTTCACTCTTCTTACAGCGAAGGAAAGATAGCAACTCCCGGACTGCTCCATCTCTATATCGGAGAGGAAGCCGTGGCTGTTGGAACATGTGCAAACCTCAAAGATGAGGACTATATCGTGAGCACGCATCGAGGTCACGGGCACTGCCTGGCCAAGGGAGGAAGCATGCGCAAGATGATGGCTGAAATCTGGGGGAGGGAAACAGGCTATTGCAAAGGCAAGGGAGGGTCCATGCATATCGCCGCCCCTGAGATTGGAATCGTAGGGTGCAGCGGAATTGTCGGTGCCGGAATACCAATATCAGCAGGTGTAGGCTACTCCATACAACAGAGAGGTACCAGTCAAGTCTGCATTTCCTTCCTAGGGGATGGAGCGACAAACACGGGGGGATTTCACGAAGGAATCAGTCTGGCTGCTGCCTGGAATCTTCCCGTAGTGTTTGTTTGTGAGAACAACCTCTACGCCATATCCGTATCCGCCGAGAAGGCGTTCAAAGTGCAAGACATTGCAGAAAGAGCATCAGGCTACGGCATTCCCGGCTCTGTTGTTGATGGCATGGATGTTCTTGAGGTGTATGATGCTGTTGAGACAGCTA
>JBHLRV010000187.1:0-4382 GCA_048882205.1 Candidatus Thorarchaeota archaeon
GTAAATGCCAGAAGCATCCCATGCTGCGAGCTGATAGCTCAGACTCTCATCCCATTCCAACACTTGGTTTGAGGGTGCAGTCATCCACGATGGAGGAAGTGTGTCTTGGACCCATACGGTGAACTGAACCGAACGCACACTGTCATGGATGTCACTAACATATATTGTCAATCCATAGGGTCCAATTGAGAGAGGCTCAATGCTTCTGATTCGGCCCGCCCAGTCCACAGTGAAACGTATCGTGTCATCGACCCACCATTGGTTCAGGCCAGAGGGATCTGTGGCATTAACGTCATAGAGGAAGTCCTCTCCAAACTCTACAAACTGGTCTGATGGTAGTTCTAACCAGCTCGGTCCTGACACATCAGGCCCGACTGTCACGTTGAAGGCAGCAGTCAGCACATTTCCAAGAGTGTCGTTTACGGACAACTGGAGTCCATAGATAGTGCCTACTGAGCCGAGATTTGCAATGCTTGTGATGACACCATCGTGATTCACAGCAAAGTGGATCGAATCATTGACCCACCATCTATCAATTCCAGCCGGAGAAGTCGCATTGAGATCATATCGGAAGACAAGTCCAAACTCACTGGTTTGACTGGTAGGTATTTCCTCCCAGACGACTCGAGGCACTATCACAATCCACATGTCTGCATCTCCCATGCCGTAGCTCCAAGTATACCCGACAAGGACATAGCTTTCTCCGGCTGTTTCTAACATGGAGATAGAGTTGTCATACTCTGAGCCACCATAGGTCTGGTTCCAAATGTGATGTCCTGTGCTATTTGTGAACATCAACCATGCGTCCTGATTGCCAGCTCCAGAGCTGTTAGTGAAACCTGCGACCGCAAAGCCACCATCACTACGTTCTGTCACTGCGTAGCCAAAGTCATTCCCGACGCCAGCATGCAGGCGATCCCACTCATGGTGGCCTGTACCGTTAGTGCGAAGTAACCACATATCAGAAGCGCGTGTAACTGGATCTTCGACATTGCCTGCGAGGACAAAGCCTCCATCACCGCACTCCACAATTCCCTGTCCTCTCTCCCATTCTCCTTTGTCGTAACGGCGTTCCCAGAGTTGGCTACCGTCCGAATCCGTGCGCACAAGCCACAGATCTCGGGAACCACTCTCGTCCGAATAGCCCACTATGGCAAATCCCCCATCTCCACATCCCACCATAGATTGCCCCTCATTGATCTGAAAGCCGCCGTAAGTGTAGTTCCAGATATGATTGCCCATGCTGTCGGTGTGGACAAGCCACATGTCTTTATCAGCGCCACCAAAGCTGGTAGTCATGCCCATGAGGACTAATCCCCCATCAATGTGCTGGAGTATCGAAGTCCCGTGGTCGCGAAGATCACCTCCATATGTTCGATTCCAAAGGAGGTTGCCATTCTCATCTGTCCGTAAGAGCCAGAAGTCCCACTGACCCGCACCGAAACTTTCAGTTTCAGCGAGTAAAGCAAAACCCCCGTCACTCAGCTCCACCAGTGCTCGACCAACGTCACTACTGGCCCCTCCATATGTTTGATTCCACATCATTTTTCCGGTGCTATCAGTCCTGACTAGCCAGACATCGCTGTTGCCTGCACCAAAGCTTGAGGTTGTTCCAACGATGGCATAGCCGCCGTCGCTACACTCAACGAAACGCGCTCCGACATCGAAGTTGACTCCTCCAAACGTGCGGTTGAACGATTTGGCTGGATTGAAAGCCTCTGCTGCGACACCAAGGCTAGTGTGGTCTTTTGTGCCTGCTAGATCATCCGACTGTGAATTGGTCTTCCAGAGATCTGCTACTGGGACGGATAACCCGGTCACTAGAACAAGCCAGATGACGACACCAATCCCTCCTATTCTGCAGGAGCAAGAACTGTTTGACATGGACTCTTGACCTCCACTCATGATTGGCTGGAAGAGCGAGAAATAGTATCGATGTCACTTCAATATCTGGCATTCATTGCACAACCTCACGGCTTCCTAACCTGCAAGAGTAGTGTTATGTCTGCCATAGAGTAGTGTTATGTCTGCCATATATAGGTCGTTGTCCTCTCCACTCTTGTCTGCCCCAAGCCACAGATTATTACTCTTTCACGCTTTGAAGCTACCACGTCGCAAAGGGGTCTCCAAGCTTGTCTGAGAAGACTGAAGGGAAAGAGAACGTCGCAGAGAAGAATTACAGTAGACATGCACCCCGAACCATTCCAGATAGGGTGTGGGGGTTTGAAGGGTGCGGTGCTATGTGGACGTTCTACGAAAGCGAAGCAGATGCCCTAGAGTCTGCTCAAGAGAATCTGGTATTTGAGTTTAAGATTGAAGAGGCGTGGTCAAGAGATAATGTCCGGAGGGGCGAACTCGGTTTCCCCAGCATCTCATTCGGTCAGTTCCTTGACTGTATCAGAATCCCTGAGAAATGCTATCCCACTGATCCGGACTGCGACCACAACTGACCCTTCTCATTCCAAGTGTGTCTGTCAGAATTGCACTTTCCACCAAGATTGCCTCTATAGAAAGAAGCATAGATTATTAACAATAGTTAAAGAATGGTGATTTCCATTGGGTCTCGAAGATAACCTTCGCGTAGTGGAACAGGCACTTGAGGCCTTCAACTCTCATGACATGGACGGATTCGTTTCTTTCATGTCAGAGTCAGTTGTCAATTACATGCCTGGCCGGACTGAACCGCTGAGAGGACCCATCGAAGTACGGGACGACAACGTTGTTTTCGTTGCCGCTTATCCAGACGTTCGTTTCGAGAAGACTGGGGTTTCAGGCGAAGGTGACTTGGTCCATATCGATGGCATTGTCAAGGGCACACATGAAGGTCCCCTGAGGGGACTAGACGGTGGGCTAATTCCACCGACACACAAACCAGTTCAAGTTCCTGCACGATTCACCGTTCGTGTCGAGAACGGCGAAATCGTGGAGATACGAGAGTACCTAGATCCACTAGAATTCTTCAGGCAGCTTGGATTGGCCGAGTGAACAAGTAGATTCGTCTAACGGTCAACAATGGATGTTGACCAATCCCATGTCTACCGGCCTGTTTCGGCCAGCCGTTTCCTCCAGGCCCTCTCTATCTTCTTCTCTCGATTGTAGGTTCCCATCTCTCCAAAGGAGCGTTTTGGAGTTCCGTTGAGTACAGCGTACCCCTCGAAGATGAGGAGTAGAACCATCGGGATGAATGCTGTAAAATCGCCTCCGACCACGAAGCCCATAACTCCAAAGGCAAGGGATGTTATGATTGTCCAGATTCCAGCGAAGAAGAAGAACCATTTCCTCTTGGGAACTGGTGCCTTCAAGAAGCTCACATAGTCGATCTTTAGCGTGGGTTCATAGTACTCATCTCTGGCCATACCTTCTATTCTAATGCCCAGGACCTTTCCAGCTATGAACCGACCTAGCGGATAGAAGAAGGCTATGCCACCAAAGACGCAGAGGAAGCGGAGCGCGAATTGTCCCAAATCAGCGATGGTCCAGCCCAGGACGTTGCCCCAATCTAGCGGCGAACCCAAAAGCCAGAGATATCCGAGAGCGATTCCGAAGCCTACAAGAGTCATTATTGCCAGTGCGGGGCCTGTCCGGTAAGTTCCACCTCTATCAACCTCGAAAAGGATGTTTCTTACCGCAGCCGCGACATCAATCTCGTCATCATTTGGAAAAGGTTCTCTCTTAATCTGACGCACTAGTCTCCAGAAACTCTTCCTAGTTTCTCGCGGCACATTCTCTGGGTCCTTTACAACCTCCTCTCGAATGCGTTCAAGCTCTCGCAGTCTGTCAGTCACTCCAGCACACCTTGAGAATGTGAAGCCAATCACCTACAAGAAGCCTTCGTACAACCAGCCAACGCAAAGGCAAACCTATAATCGACCTCAATCCTACCTAGGAGTAGGTGAAAAGTCCAGATTGAGAGTACTTGTCTTTGGAGGCACAGGTTTTCTCGGTTCGTATATAGTGCCGAAGCTTCTGGAACGCGGTCATGAAGTTTCAGTCCTGACCAGGCGGGCTGAAGAGTTGCCTCATCTTGAGTCTATTGGCGCAAGGGGGATACTTGGTGATCTCCTTGAGCCTGAGGGATTCATACATTCTCTCCCACCTCATGATGTAGTAGTGTCTGTCGCGATGCCTTTGGAGTTTGGCCGCATGTCAAGGAGGGCGCTCGCCGTCATGCGTGACCGTGCCACAGAGTTCGCGTCGACAACATTGACAGTCGGCCAGAAACTTGAGTGTCCCATCATCTTAACGCTTGGCACGAGCTATCGAACAGGACCCGGAGAAATCGCTGATGAAACTTGGCCTATTGAACGTTTTGGGATAACAAAGGTCGGAGACGACGCAGAGAAACTAATCAAACGTGCAGTTGACGAGGGACAGCCCATCAT
>JBHLRV010000188.1:0-4362 GCA_048882205.1 Candidatus Thorarchaeota archaeon
ATCTTGCACGATTGATTCGAACTCGGGATTCTCCGCTATTAAGAGTATTCGCTTGGGCAGGGCTGAATCTGTACCTACTGAGGGTCTCTATTCCTGAGAATGGTCGGTAGGTCTACTCTGCTGAGAGCTCGAACAAGCGGAAATACAGACACCACGGCAGCAACGATTGGGATTGCGATGCTCACAACCATAGGAACCAGGCGCACGTAGAATTGCATCACGCTCAACGTTTGACTCATTAGAGGAACCCACACGTAGCCGAGATAGATTGAGGGCGGGATTGAAAGAATGGTGCCAACGATTGAGATGAGAAACACCTCGCCGATGAGGATGTTCCTGAGATTCCGCCGGTCAAACCCAATTGCCTCGAGCTGTGCGAACTCCGGCATCCGTTCCATTGTACTGATGTTGGTCGTCGTCCAAATGACTAAAAATACGATAGCAACACACATTGCGATGAGGAACCAGAGAATTATGTCGTAGAAGGAAAATACTTCCTTTATCCCGCTGGCGGCTTCCTCGTGAGTCTGAACGCTCTCGACAACATCACTTTGTGCTATTATGCTCTTGACAGACTCGATGTTTGCGCCTGTACTGACATCAACAAATGCTCCAGATAGGAGGGTTTCATTGTCTGGTGCAGGAGCCTTGGAGTAGTCTATGAGGACGGACCTGAAGATTGACTTGACAATTCCAACTATTGTGAACGCTTCAGTTTTACCTGCAATCGAAATGTCAAGCTGATCACCAAGGCTTATTCCGCGCGATTCTGCAATACGCGTTTCTACAACGACTTCATTGTTTGTCAGGATCTCCCTCCCTTCTTCAATCTCGAATGTTTGCAGCATTCCTGAGGACTCATAGAACAGAATCTCAAACGGATGTTGAGTACCTGCGAGCTCGGAGAAGTAGGACACCTTCAAGAACCGCTCGTACGTATCAATCGAGAGGGAGTCTAGGATAGTTTCAAGCTCACTCGATGGCACAGGGTTTCTCATGTCCACAACCAAGTCCCAGTTCGAATGGGCCTCCATATGGACATCGACGCTGAGATAGATACTGTCGACGTAGAGGATAGTGTTCATGAGTGAGAAGGACCCAATTAGAATGCCGAAACAAAGCATCGCGGTTCGCATCTTCTGTTTGCTCAAGCTGCGTGCCGCATATCTAAAGGAGTAAGAGATCTTGGTGATGCGTTCTCCTATCGCCTCCAGTAGAGTTCTCTCAGTGGGTTGTGGGTCGTACTCAAGTCCACGAATAACACGAATCGGCTCAAGATTGGAGATGCGGTGTATCGGAGAGATTGACGCAAGAAGGGCGGTGACTGGAGCAGAAAGAGACCCAAAGATGAACACATCGGGAGGAATGGGACCAGACACCACGGCCATATTCCAATCAGCAAACATCACTACCATTAGCCAGACAGACACAGGCGTAGCTATCAAGGTCGCTATGACTGCAGAGATGAACATCAGACCCACAAACACAAGGATGAACCCTATCTCGATGGTTCTCGGGTGGTACCCGAGTGATACTAGCACTCCCAGAGACTGTCTTTGATCCTCAATGACTCTCCGTATGACGACATAGACAACCACTGTCGACGTAAGTAGTACAATGACAGACATTATCAACGTCATTTCCTGGCCCATCTCCAGTTCTGCCATGCCAGCCATCTCACCGAGCAAGTCAGACCCTCTGAAGATGAAGTAAATCTCCTCACCTTGAAGCACCTCCAACACTCTTTCTGTTGCGGCCTCGTGATCAACCCCCTCGTGAAATATCACTGAGAACTCGTTTACCATTCCCGGTTGACCCGCAATATTGGAGAGTACTGAAACGTCTATGAAAAGAGGAGCTGATGAGCCGTGCTGCGGGATCAACTGCCTAGGATTGGTAGCAGGAACCAAATACTCAATTGTCCAGACAATTCCAACCACTCTTAGCGGCGTCCTTACACCGAATAGCTCCACAATCAATGTGTCGTTTATCTCAGACCTTGAGCATTGGCGAAGTGAAGCTCAGCCAGTGCAGTCATGTTATCTTCGGGGTCGAGGTAGCTGCCTTCTCGAAGATTCAGCTTGAAGATTTCAGGCACAGTTGAAGAGTTGACACCAAAGAGGTCGCCAGACAATCGTGTGCTATCAGCGAGCTCTACTATTCCTGATATGTCATAGCGCGTATTGGCTACTTCGACTTCTTGGAGGTCTCTGATTGAGTCCACAAGAGCCGGATTGGAGCCGTAGGTGAGAACTGAAAGGTCTGCCATGCCTTCGTCTTCGATGGTCTTCTCAACACTCATGTCTGTAAGGACAAACATTGACTGCATGACGACGTAGGTTAGAGAGCCACTGAGGACAAGAGCCAGAGCACTCACAAGACCCAGCCGTTGCCTCTTGAGGTCCCTGAAGATCTTCTTCATCAGCAGGGTACGAGTCATTGATTCTAGTCCTCCGTCGGACCCTCAGTAATCCCCCAAATCTGTCCAGACCTTAGGAACACCGACCTGTGAACGATCTTGGAAACAGACGTTTGGTGCGTTACTGCGATGATGGTAGCCCCAGTTTCTCGGTTCATTCTCAGTATCAGCGACCATATCTCGTCGGATGTTTCTGCATCGAGATTCCCTGTTGGCTCATCTAGTACTAGAAGAGGTGGTTCCTTGGCCAGACCCCTCGCGAGGGCGACCCTCTGCTGCTCTCCACCACTAATCTGTGATGGAAAGTTGTATGCCTTCTCAGCAATCCCTACGAGCTCGAGATACCTCAGGGCTCTGTCACGCAGTTCTTCTTTCTCTAGTGCAAACGAAATACCAATCTCCACATTCTCAAGAACACTCAATGTTGAAAAGAGGTTGAAAGATTGAAAGACTATGCCCACATTGTGTCGGCGAAAGCGGGTTCTTTCGTCCCTGTCCAATTCCGATATGACCTGGTCACCTACAGTTACAGTCCCGGTCGAAGGAGTATCAAGACCGGAGATCATATTGAGAAGTGTCGTCTTCCCAGAGCCAGATTGCCCAAGGACAGCTATGAACTCCCCTTTCATGATGTCGAGGGAAACTCCCCGAAGAGCCTGGACCGTCACTTCACCCATCTGATAGTCGCGAACTACATCCGAGATTACAACCTCTTGTTCTATGGCTGTTGCCATCATCAAGACCTCGCTAACTTCCGGATATCTTGTCGATTCGGCGAATATGAATAGACGCGAAAACTCTGTCTACTCCAACTACGGAAATAACTGTTTATGCGAAATGTACATATACGTAAAGACTGGTTTACGTAATATTGATGACCAATCTTCAGACTATTGCGAAGGCACTCTCCAATCCAGTCAGGATTGATATCCTTGAGTATCTTCTTGAGAGAAGAGTTGCCAACAAGAGTGAACTTCTGGCCAGAACCAAGCTCAAGAGAGCCGCTCTCGACCATCACCTTAGACCTCTTCTTACAGCAGGACTGATAGGGATTGTAGATGTAACAATTGACAAGGTGAGGAACTCGCTTTGTTTCCCTGCTTCATCAATAACGCTCACTAGGAATCCAGAGATGTCTTCAGATGGTATTGGAGTTCTCCTCGGGACCGAGGTTGAGAGTGACGTAGACCATTCTGAGATCGAAGAGAAAGCTCAGAGGGCAATAAGAAATGGGGAGATCAGACGAGGGGATGCAAAAGCAATCCTCAGAACCTTGTTCGAACATAGAGGAAGAGGTACAAAGAACACCTGTGCTTCATGTGGTAGAATCAAGAAGATGACTTACCTTACACTCTGCGACAACTGTCTGCGTCCGGCATGCAATGATTGTGTCGAGAACGTGCAAAGAACTGAGGGCGAAACGCACACTATATGCGACAGATGCGTTCGGGAAATGTTTGGGTCGTAGACACCAGTGCTACTTTCTATAGCTCGAGTGTGTTGGCGTAGTCGAAGGCATTGTGAACAATGTCCAATAGACCATCTTGCCCCGCTGCGCTGCCGATGACATCTACGGGGAGTCCTTCTGCTTTCGCAGCGTCGATGAGTCTTGTACGTGGCTGCGGCTTAGCTGCAACCACCACTGTGTCTGCCTCAAAGAGTGTCAAGTCATCCTCGGTATCTATCTGAATGTAGCTACGCGTTACTTGTGAGATTTCCGTACTGGTATGTACATTGACACCTCTGTCATTCAGACTCTTTAGTATCACCCATCGAGTCGTGCGACCAAGGTCAGTACCTATAGCACTATCACGCTCGAATATGTCGACGGATTCTGACCGAGAACTCAGATAGATTGCGGCAAAGCAGCCTCTGGAGTTGCCTCCAATAACGGACACGCGCCCAAGGTTGTCAGGCTTCATAGATATCGCATCTCGAGCAGT
>JBHLRV010000189.1:0-4358 GCA_048882205.1 Candidatus Thorarchaeota archaeon
AGGTGGACTGCGCAAGGATACATTGGTCATATCGTTGCTGGTTTGACAATCGTTCCACCAGAGTCTGAGAACGATCTGATGAAGCTCGAAACTCTAAGAAAGCCCCTCAAAGATGAATCCGAGATAACGGCTTGTGTGTTCTTCGACGAAGAGGCCAACGGCTGTACAATCAGATATTCACGGCCCATCTCATGCAGAACTTTCCCTCTGGAGTATGATGGATCCAAGTTCTATCTGAGCAGTAAGAACTGCCCGGGAGTGGGTGAGGGGGAGGTTTCTAAGGAGGCCCTGAAGGAAGCGAGGGACTTGGCAGAACAGGAGTTTCAAGAGCGAATGGATACTATAGCTGCTCTTCCTGCTGTCTACACTCTCGTCATGGCTCCAATGGTCAGGCAGTCGGCGGAGGCAATGGAGCGCCTTTCCGAGGAGGATAGAAAGAGGATGGATGAGATATTGGCAAAGTCTCGTGATGAACCTGAAACCAAGGAGTAGCTGAATGCTAAATGTCTATCACGATGAGTTCTCTGGGGGTATACGTGAGAACTTCTGCGCCATCTTCTCTGACACAGACCAAGTCCTCGACTCGGACGCCAAACCTGGTTTCAAGATATATCCCGGGCTCCACACTATGAGTCATCCCAGACTTGAGTTCCATCGGATTTCCTCGAACCAGGTACGGGGGCTCGTGAACCTGGATTCCGATACCGTGTCCGAGTCTATGAGTAAAGAATTCTCCATATCCGGCCTCTTCGATAATCTTTCGGGCAACCCCATCCACGGTCCCACAGGGCGATCCCGGCCTAATCTGTCCTATGGCAGTCTGTTGTGCCTCAAGCACCACTGAGTGAATCCTCTTCTGTTCTTCAGAAGGAGGACCTGCAACTCCAACTCTCGTCATGTCAGTATGGTATCCGCCCACGACGCACCCACAGTCAAGGAGAACGATGTCACCCTTCTTCAGCTTCCTCCCACTGGGTGAGCCGTGAGGTAGCGCACTATTCTCTCCAAACAGGACTGCTGCAAAAGTAGACTGGGATTCTTGGCGAGCAATCTCAGAGTGGATAATCTGTTGCATTTCAATCTCAGTCATTCCTAACCTGACTTCGCCGTAAGCCGTCCTGACTGCAACATCGACGATTCGTCCTGCTTCTTTCATGAAGTCAATCTCTTCCCCCCCCTTGAGTAAGCGCATCTCATCGATGAGAGGTGTCAGTGATAACGCTCTCTTGAACCCTCCAACAGCCTTCTCTACTTTCCAATAGACTCCTAGAGGCAGCTGCTCATCGAACGCAAATGAGAGGCCGTTTCTAGAATCTTCCGCTTCCTCAGCAATCACATCATAAGGGTTCTCGTCCTCGGCCCAGGGAAGAAACTCGTCTACCCAAGTGTTTCCTGAGAGGCTGGAAACCTCAAATTCTGGAGCTACAATCTTTGGACTCTTATCTTGTTCAATCAGCAGTGCAATTAGGCGTTCCATCATCCCACGCTGGATGCCAGTAAGGTACTGGAATGCTGGAGATGGAGTAAGAAGGGCAAAGTCAATTCTCTGCTGACCCAAGAAGTCAACAACTTGCTTCATTCGTTTTTGATATATGATGTCGCCAAGCATGATTGAGCTATCACAACCGCGCCACACAAGACGAGCATTGTATTAACACTGACGGTCCTTGATCGGTATTGACGTGATCGAATTGACAGTCAGTCGTCAGAACTAGAGTTAAATGGTCGTCGCTTGGCAACACGAAACTGATAGGTGAATGATGATGGCTGAGCCAGAGGTGGAAGAGCGGCGACTGCAGAAGCTTCCACCAAAGGTCTACGCTCTAGGCGCGATAACTCAGTTTGCAGTCGGATTGCATCAACCTTTTCTGCTGGCATATATGATCGACATGGGGGCCAGTTACACAGAACTAGGTGCATTCAGAAGCGTAGGTAATGCCGCTCCGTCGATACTCCAGCCGGCTTGGGGAGCTTGGTCTGACAAGCTCGGCCATACAAAGGGCTTCGTTGCCTTTGGAACGCTTACCGGACTTTTCATGGTCTTCCTCTTCCTTTGGGCGGCATCTCCGATTGAGATGATTCTCCTCTATGGGATACAGTCAGTCCTCTTCAGCATTCAGATTCCGACCTGGCAGTCCTTGCTAGGAGGACTCATGGACGAAGAGAAAAGAGGTACCGAACTCGGCATACTGGGTGTTGCCACAAACGTTGCATCTTTGGTGGCTACCCTCGTTTCTGGCTTCATAGCAGGCTTTCCTGCACTAATCCCCAGTCTTCGGGCAGCATTGGGGGATTTTGGACTGTTTCTATTGCCTACTGTTGAAGCTTGGAGAGAGATCTACTACTTGCCATTCTACTTTACTGCAGTCTTTGGCATAGTGGCATCAATCCTCTCTCTAACAATTCGTGAAGGGAAACGAGATCCTGCGAAGAAGAGAGAGTTTCCTCCTGTCCTCAGACTGCTCTCGCGTCCAGGTGATTTCAGGCGCTTCGCCCTAATATCTATCTTCTTCTCGTTTTCGATGTCAATGGCGTGGCCGTACTTCATCGTCATTCAGAAGGAATGGCTCGGTTTCACAAACTTTGAGATAGCCATCGCTTCTGCAGTCTTGACCGCTGCGATAATCGTGTTCACAGTTCCTATGGGAAATCTGAGTGACCGGGTAGGCAGAAAGCCGCTCATTCTTGTGGGAAGAGGACTATTGTTCCTTGTGCCTCTTATGTATGCTTTTGCCGCACATGCCTACGTCATCTACGTGGCCAATGCTCTGGCCGGATTCTGTGTGGCGTCAGGAGTCAATGCAGTGACAGCTTACATCTTTGATGTGGCTCCCGTAGAAGAAAGAGGGGCTCATCTGGCCGTGTTCAACACTTTCACCGGAGTAATCTACTTCTTTGGTTCTTTGGTGTCGGGTCTACTTGGGGACTCAGTCGCTATCTTCTTGGGTGCCCATTTCGCGGTTTTTGCTATGATGGTGTTGAGCTCAGTTCTTAGACTTGTTTCATCGTCTCTCTATACCTTGCTGCGTGAGCCACGGGAATACTCGTCCAACATGCGAATGGAGTTTAGAAGTCTGATCCAACGACGAAAGATCGATGCTGATATCGATTGAACAAGAATAGGTAATCCTAAAGCGCAAGTGATTCACATTGGGAACTATGAGATTCGACACAGTATTCCTAAAGGAGGCCTCCCCCGAGCATACTGAACAAGTCCTTTCCGTAGTTGAGTCATTTCTGAAAGAGAACAAGGAAATAGAGCATGTCATCGTGGCGACCACAACTGGAGAAACTGGCCTTGCAGCCGCCAAGAGATTCCCTGATCATGAAGTGGTCGTAGTTTCCCACCACACAGGTTTCATAATGCCGAACGAGAACGAGCTTGATGAGGATAGTCGAAATGCCATTATTGAGGCTGGGGCCAAGCTTCTGACAACTACTCATGCCTTCGCTGGAGTATCTAGGAGTTTCAGGAAGGAACTTGGAACTTGGACTCCCACTGAGCTGATGGCTGTGGCGTTTCGTACGTTCGGCCAAGGCACCAAGGTCTGTGCAGAAATTGCCATGATGGCTGCAGATGCCGGACTGGTAAGAGTTGACAAAGACGTTGTCACAATTGGAGGAACGGGCTTTGGGGCAGACACAGCATGGTTGGTCACGCCTACGAATACTAGTACATTCCCGAAGCTAAGAATGAAGGCCTGCCTGTGTAAACCCCTCATTTTCTAGTCAAAGACGGATTCAAACTCTCGA
Organism: Candidatus Thorarchaeota archaeon; assembly: GCA_048882205.1. Taxonomy (GTDB): domain Archaea; phylum Asgardarchaeota; class Thorarchaeia; order Thorarchaeales; family Thorarchaeaceae; genus SMTZ1-83. The sequence continues at coordinate 3,754 of JBHLRV010000189.1, forward strand.
AGGTACTTCTTCTGCTCCTTGGTGAGCTTCTTGGGGATACGGATTCCAACTCGAACAAGCTGATCGCCCTTTCGACCATCATCAGAGTGGACTCCTTTACCTTTCATGCGAAAGACAGTACCCCCTTCCGTGCGTTTGCCAATCTTCATCTTGCTGTGCCCTCGCATTGTCGGGACCTCAATCTCTCCTCCCAAGACAGCAGTTGAGAACGGTATCTCCATCTCCATGTATATGTGAAGGCCTCTCCTGACAAAGGTTTCGTGAGGCTCCACTGAGAACACAAGAATGAGATCCCCGTGTGGACCTCCACGTGCTCCTGCGCTCCCTCCACCGCGTATTCTAAAGGCCTGACCGTCCTCCACGCCAGGCGGGATGGGTACCTTGATCTCCTTTCGTTCAGCCTGAAGCCCCCCACTCTTACATTCTTTGCATGGTGTGTCTATCACTTCACCAGACCCGCCACATGAAGGACATGTCTGTGAAACTGAAACAAACCCTCCCATCGTTCTCATGACCTGCCCTCGCCCGCGGCACGTTGGACAGGATCTTGGAGAGCTACCAGGGCTTGCTCCGGATCCGCCGCAGGTTTCACAATACACTTGCCT
>JBHLRV010000190.1:0-1017 GCA_048882205.1 Candidatus Thorarchaeota archaeon
GACTGGTGTTGACTTCCGCCAGGAGCCAAGAAAGGTGAATTCGCTGCCTCCTCCAGATCAACTCGACTAGAAGACAGATTTCAACCTCAGAACGATTAGCCCACATCTCCAAATTCGGGCAAGCTCATGTTGGCATGGTCTTCTCAAGTTCACGGAAGATCTGATGTTCGAGTTCGACGAGCTTCTCCTTCTGCTTCGTGTCAAGGGCGCCCAACAGTTGCTTCCGACAATCTAGGATGAAGTCTGAGTCCGAGCCTTCCCTACGAAGTGAAGCTATTCCTATCTTCCTATCAGCGATTCGTTCCGCCAATCGTTTGATCGCACCAGCGTTAACACTGCCGACTTCTATCACATCAATGTCTGCGAATCGGAATACATCTGACTCGGTTCTCTGACGCAAAGCTTCAGGCAGTTCGTCAGTGGCGCAGTATTCAATCCCGAGCATCAGCTTCTTTATGTCAAGCGAATCATTCTCGGTTTCGAAAAGGCATCGTATGGACCGAGCCCAACGGCCGCCCACAGCCTGCGCCGACACCCATTTCCTTTCTTTGGACTTGGACTGTGTGACAGCATTCATGACTAGCATTATTCGCTCGTAGTTCTCCTCGTAGAAGCCGAGAGCATCATAGCAGTCTATGTAGATTCTCATGAGCCCTTGACCACTATTCATAAAACGTCACCATTCCATGTTCTTTCTGATACGAGCTTTTGATGTTTATGCCCCAACAGATAAATCCAGTGATACTCCTCTCTCGAGAAGCAGATTTCACAGAAAAACGAGAGAAGAACAATGAGCTTCCTGAGAAGAAAGGGACCCACAATCAAGATTGAAGCAATCGAATCATTTCTCCAAGACTCCACAATTCTGGAGTTTGCGGGCAGCGGAGATCCGCATGAGGAGTACGGCAAGGTGAAACTTCTCCTAGAGAATCTGAAAGCATGTCCTCCAGACCTCCTGCTTTTCGATGGGGATTACCTTGCTGAACCAGCATATCTGAAAGCGGGAGAAGATTCAGC